>NZ_DAORSQ010000013.1:10945-36200 GCF_035443605.1 Actinotalea sp.
CGCCGCCGGCATCGGGCACAGCGCCGCCGGCATCGGGCACCGCGAGCCGGACGTCCACGCCCGCGACGCCGCCGTCGGGCACCGTGCCCTCGACCACCGCGAGCTCGACCGCGAGGGTCTCGCGCGCGACCATCTCGGCATGCGCCGTCAGGGCGTCGACCCGCTCCGCCGGGACCGTGAGGACCAGCGCGATACGGTCGGCGACCTGCAGCCCGGCGGCCTTGCGGGCGTCCTGCACGGCCCGCACGACGTCCCGCGCGAAGCCCTCGGCACGCAGCGCGTCGTCCAGCGCGGTGTCGAGCAGCACCACCTCGCCGCCGCGCAGCACGGCGGCGACCTGATCGGTCGGGGCGCCCTCCGCCACGACGGTGGCGAGCTCGTACTCGTGCTCCACCAGCTCCACCGGTCCGGCGGCGGTCTGCACCACGACGACCCCGTCGGTCACGTGCCAGTCGCCGGCCTTGGCCGCCCGGAGGACGTCCTGCACCCCACGGCCCAGGCGCGGACCGGCTGCCCGCGCGTTGACCGACAGCCGGTGCGCGACGCCGAGGTCGGCCAGGCTCACCTGCACCAGGTCCACGAGCGTCACGTGCTGGACGTTGAGCTCGCTGCGGAGCAGCTCGACGTAGGGCTCGATCGCCGCCGGGTCGGCCAGGGCGACGGCGAGCTCACGCAGCGGCTGCCGCACGCGCAGGCCGTGCGCCTTGCGCAGGCCGAGGGCGGCCGAGACGATCTCGCGCACCTCGTCCATCGCGCCGACGAGGGCCGGGTCGGCCGCCAGCACCCGCTCGACGACGAGGCCGTCTGCCGCGGCGGTCGCCGGCCAGTCCGTCAGGTGCACGCTGCGTCCGCCCGTCAGCCCGCGCCAGATCTCCTCGCTGAGCAGCGGGGCGAGCGGGGCCATGACACGCGTCAGCACCTCCAGCGCGGTGGCCAGGGTGTCGAACGCGTCGCGGTCCTCCGACCAGAAGCGCTCACGCTGGGTCCGCACGTACCAGTTGGTCAGCACGTCGAGGTGCTCACGCACCGACTCGCAGGCCCCCGGGACGTCGTAGGCGTCGAGCTGGCCGGTCACGGTCGCCACGAGGTCGTGCGTGCGGGCCAGCAGGTAGCGGTCCATCGGCGCCAGCCCGGCCACGCGGCCCGCCGTCAGCTGCTGCGCGACGTAGCCCGCGCCCCCGTCGGCCGCCCCCGCGTACAGCGTGAAGAAGTTCCACGTGCTCCACAGCGGCAGGAGCACCTGGCGCACCTCGGCGCGGATGCCCTCCTCGGTCACCACGAGGTTGCCCCCGCGCAGGATGGGGCTCGCCATGAGGAACCAGCGCATCGCGTCCGAGCCGTCGCGCTCGAAGACCTCGTTGACGTCCGGGTAGTTGCGCAGCGACTTGCTCATCTTGCGGCCGTCGGAGCCCAGGACGATGCCGTGCGAGACGCACGTGCGGAAGGCCGGGCGGTCGAACAGCGCCGTCGCGAGCACGTGCAGCGTGTAGAACCAGCCGCGCGTCTGGCCGATGTACTCGGTGATGAAGTCGCCCGGGTAGTGGTCCTCGAACCAGTCGCCGTTCTCGAACGGGTAGTGCACCTGGGCGTAGGGCATCGAGCCCGAGTCGAACCACACGTCCAGGACGTCCGGGATGCGGCGCATGGTGGCGCGGCCCGTCGGGTCGTCAGGGTTGGGGCGCGTCAGCTCGTCGATGAAGGGGCGGTGCAGGTCGGGCTCGCCCGACTCGTTGAGCGGGAGGCGGCCGAAGTCGGCCTCGAGCTGGGCCAGCGAGCCGTAGACGTCGACGCGCGGGTACGACGGGTCGTCCGACTCCCAGACGGGGATGGGCGTGCCCCAGTAGCGGTTGCGGGAGATCGACCAGTCCCGCGCACCGGACAGCCACTTGCCGAACTGGCCGTCCTTGATGTGGTCCGGCACCCAGGTGATGTCGTCGTTGAGCTCGACCATCCGGTCGCGGAACGCGCTGACCTTGACGAACCAGCTGGACACCGCCTTGTAGATGAGCGGGTTGCGGCACCGCCAGCAGTGCGGGTACGAGTGCTCGTACGTCTCGTGCCGCACGACGACGGCGCGCTGGGCCGGTGCGACCCCGGCCAGCGGCCCGGTGCCGGCCTTGAGGTCAGCGATGACCAGCGGGTTGGCGTCGAACACCAGCCGGCCCGCGTAGTCGGCGACCTCGGCCGTGAACCGGCCCTTGGCGTCCACCGGCACCACCGGGACGATCCCCGCGGCGTCGCACACGGCCATGTCGTCCTCGCCGAAGGCCGGCGCGAGGTGCACGATCCCCGTGCCGTCCTCCGTCGAGACGAAGTCGGCCGTGAGCACGCGATGGGCGTTGTCGCGGCCCTCGAAGTAGCCGAACGGCGGCGTGTAGCGCAGGCCGGCCAGCGCGCTGCCTGGCACGCGCGCGACCACCCGCGGGTCCTCGCCGAGCTCGCGGGCGTAGGCACCGAGCCGCGACGCGGCGAGCAGCACGTGCTCGCCCGCGAGCGCGCCGTCGGCCGGGACCACCGTGACGTACTCGATCCCGGGGCCCACCGCGAGGGCGAGGTTGGACGGCAGCGTCCAGGGCGTCGTCGTCCACAGCAGGGCGAGGTCGCCGGTCTCCAGGCGCACGCCGACCGTCAGCGCGGGGTCCTGGCGCGAGGCGTAGACGTCGTCGTCCATCCGCAGCTCGTGGTTGGACAGCGGCGTCTCGTCGCGCCAGCAGTACGGCAGGACGCGGTAGCCCTCGTAGGCCAGGCCCTTGTCGTAGAGCTGCGCGAAGGCCCAGACGACGGACTCCATGTAGCTGACGTCGAGCGTCTTGTAGTCGTTCTCGAAGTCCACCCAGCGCGCCTGGCGGGTGACGTACTCCTGCCACTCGCCGGTGTACTTCAGCACCGAGCTGCGGCAGGCCTCGTTGAACGCCGCGATGCCCATCTCGTCGATCTGCGACTTGTCGGTGATCCCGAGGATCCGCTCGGCCTCGAGCTCGGCCGGCAGGCCGTGGGTGTCCCACCCGAACCGGCGCTCTACCCGGCGGCCGCGCTGCGTCTGGTAGCGCCCGACGATGTCCTTGGCGTAGCCGGTCAGCAGGTGCCCGTAGTGCGGCAGGCCGTTGGCGAAGGGCGGGCCGTCGTAGAAGACGAACTCGTTGGCCCCTTGGTCCCCGGCCGCTCGCTGGTCGACGGAGGCCTGGAAGGTGCCGTCCGCGGCCCAGTGGGCCAGGACCTCGCGCTCGATCGCCGGCAGGTCGGGCGATGCGGGGACGGCGGAGTCCGGACGGTGCAGGGGGTAGGCCACGAGTGGTCTCCTTCGGCGCCACGGGGCGCGCACGGCAGGCGGGCCACGAGGACGACGGACCCGGACCGGCCGGGGACCACCGCGGTACCACCTCGCTTGCCGACGCCCCGCACGCGGGTCACCGACCACTCTCGACGGCTGTGACGGGCCTGCCCCGTCCGGTTCTACTGAGGCCGCGGTGGCGCGGCCCGTTCTTCCGGAGGCTCGCCGGTGATGGCCGGGTCGACGCCTGTGCGGGCGATCCTACGCGGTGACCGGCGGGAGCGCAGACCAGGGGAACGTGATCCACCGGGCGGTGCGCCGCCAGACGAAGTCGGGGTCGACCACCGAGTGCGGCTTGGCGTACAGCACCGCGGTGCGCACCTCGAGGCAGTGCGGGGTCATGAGGCGCTGCACGAGGGCGAGGGTCTCGCCCGTGTCCGCGACGTCGTCGACCAGCAGGGCGCTGAGCCCGTGCAGCGCGGCGGTGTCCAGCAGCGGAGGCAGCACCACCGGGTCCGGGAGTCGCTCGTCGACCCCCGTGTAGAACTCGACGTTGAGCGTGCCGACGGCCTTGGTGCCCAGCGCGTAGGCGATCGCGCCGCCCGGTGGCAACCCGCCCCGCGCGACGGCCACGACGACGTCGGGCACGAAGCCCGACGCCACCACGGCGGTGGCGAGCTCGCGCACGGCCGAGCCGAAGCGCTCCCACGTCAGGTCCTCGCGGTCGGTGGGCAGCTCCTGGCCGGGGGCGGTCTCGCTCATGGTCGCAGCCTAGGCGCGGGCCGGGCACGGGTCGGTGGCCGCGCGGGGTCGGGGACCGGCCGGGGCCGGGGCGCCGCACGCTGCGGCCGTGGTGCCGGCGAGACCGTGGCGCCGGCGAGTCCTGGGTGCTCGTGAGGCCTGGGTGCTGGCGCCGCCACCGTCGCGGTCGTCGTAGCGGCGCCTGGTACCCGTGGCGCTGGTGGGGCGCCGCGGCCCGGACTCACGCACCACCCGCACCATCGGCCGCCATGACGACCGGGTGTGCGCTGTCCGCGCGCGGCGAGCCCGGGGTTGACCTTGACGTAACGTGAAGTTCTACCGTGGTGCAGGTCCGAGAGGAGGACGCGTGGAGGTCTCGATCCAGGAGGTCGCCCGGCTGGCCGGCACGACGAGCCGCACCCTGCGCCACTACGACGCGATCGGGCTGCTGCCGCCGAGCAGGGTGGCCGGCAACGGCTACCGCTGGTACGACGACGACTCGCTGGTCCGGCTGCAGCGCATCCTGCTGCTCCGGGACCTGGGCCTGCCCCTGCCGCAGATCGGGCGGGTGCTGGACCGGCAGGGCGACGAGGCCGGCGCGCTGCGGGACCACCTCACCTGGCTGCGTACCGAGCAGCACCGGCTGGCGCGGCAGATCGCGTCGGTCGAGCGGACGATCACGGCACGCACCGAAGGAGGACGGCTCATGGCCGAGGACATGCTGGACGGGTTCGACCACACGCGGCACCGCGAGGAGGTCGAGCAACGCTGGGGCGCGGAGGCCTACGCGTCGGGCGACCGCTGGTGGCGCGGGATGTCCCCGCCCGAGCAGGCGGGGTGGAAGCAGCGGGCCGACGACCTGGGCGCGGACTGGCGGGCGGCCGCCGCCGCGGGCCTCTCGCCCCAGGACCCGGGTGCGCAGGCCCTGGCCCGACGCCACGCGGACTGGCTCGCGGCGATCCCCGGCACCCCCGGGTTCGGCACGGGCGCCCCCGCCAGGGCCTACCTGCTGGGCCTCGGCGAGATGTACGTCGCCGACGAGCGGTTCGCAGCGAGCTACGGGGGGACGCAGGGTGCGACGTTCGTGCGCGACGCCCTGACCGTGTACGCCGAGCGGAACCTCTAGGGCCAGCTCGGGCGGCGGGGTCGGCACCGTGGTGCCGTCGCGCCGGCGGTGGTCAGCCGGATGTCCCTGCCCGCCGCCAGGGCGTCCAGAGCCGTGGGGTCCGCCATGCGCCGGGACCCTCGCCGCGGCGCCTCGGTGCCGAGCGACGGAGCCCGAGGTCGCGGCGCGGCGCAGCCTCACGATCCGCACGGCGCGGCCGATGGGTGCCACGAGCGGGCCAGCGGGGCCGGGAACGGAGGTGCGGGTGTCCGTGCTGGACGAGCGCATCGTGGACGGCGGACGCGGGGACGGGTACGGCGAGCAGATCGAGGAGCTCGAGTTCCTCCTCGAGGCCGACCCGACCCTCGGCGCCCGCCGCGCGGCGGCCCACGTGCGGGCGGCCCGCGCCGAGCGCGACGACGACGCCGAGATGCGGCTGTCGTACTACCTCGCGCTGGCGCACCACGTGCAGGGGCACGACGTCGCGGCGCTCGCGGCGGCCGCTCGGACCGAGCAGCTCGCCCTGGGCCGCGGTGACCTCGCGTGGCAGTCCCGCGCGCTCGCCTGCCGGGGCATGGTGCACCACGAGATCGGTGACGTCGAGGACGCGGTGGACCTGCTGCGCCGGGCCGTCGACCTGCGCCGCGAGGCGCACGACGACGCGGGGACGGCCGAGGTGCTGACGAGCCTCGGCCGGGTCTACATCGGCATGTCGCAGTTCGCCCCCGAGGCGGCCTCGACCCTCGCGGAGGCGCGGCGGCTGTGGCTCACGGCCGGCGAGCCCGACGGCGCCTCGACCGCCCTGACCCACCTCGCCACGAACTACGTCGTCATGAGCCAGCGGATCGCGCGCACCAACAGCCGGGGCGCCCTCGCGGCGGCGCGCAAGGCGCTCGAGGTGGCACAGCAGGCCGTCGACGAGGCCGACGCCGCCGGCCTCAGCCGCACGGCGATCGACGCCCGGCTCGCCGTCGTCGGCGCGCACCTCGTCAGCGGGGACCTCGAGGCTGCCGGGGTCACCCTGCGCGCCACCACGACGATGCAGACCCGCTTCCCCGCCCCGCGCCAACAGCTCGCCCTGCACCGCGTCCGGGCCGCGTGGCTGGCGCAGACCGGGCGGTGCGCCGACGCGATCGACGAGGTCGACGCCGGGCTGCGGATGTGTGACGTCCTCGACCGCCCCGCGGACCGGGTCGAGCTGCTGCGCACGCGCGTGGACGCCCTGGAGCGCTCGGGCGACGTCGTCGGTGCGCTGGGCACGCTGCACGAGCTGCACGACCTCACCGTCGAGCTGGGCGAGGCCGTCGCGGCGCGGCGGGCGGTGCTGCTCAGCTCACGGCTCGAGGTCGAGCGGGCCGAGCGGGTCGCGGAGGCCGAGCGCCGCCGGTCGAGCGCGCTGGAGGCCCGCAACGAGCGCCTCGCGTACGAGGCGAGCCACGACGTGCTCACCGGGCTGGCCAACCGGCGCGCGCTCGACGACGACCTCGTCGCCCGCGCGGAGGGCGGTGCGCGCCCGTTCACGCTCGCCCTGGTGGACGTCGACCACTTCAAGCGGGTCAACGACGAGTGCTCGCACCAGACCGGTGACGAGGTGCTCGCGCGGCTCGGCGCGGTGCTGGCCGCGTCGGTGCGGCCCGGCGACCTCGCGGCCCGCTACGGCGGGGAGGAGTTCGCCCTCGTGCTCGACGGCGCCGACCGGGAGGTCGCGCGCGGCGTGTGCGACCGGGTCCGGTCGGTCGTCGCGGCGCTCGACTGGCCGCACGACGTCCCCGGCGGGCGCGTGACGGTGAGCATCGGCGCCGCCGCGCGCACGGCGACGACGACCGTCGACGAGGTGCTTGCGCGCGCGGACGCGGCGCTCTACCTGGCGGAGGCGGACGGCCGTAACCGGGTGCAGCTCGCCGACTGACGCGACGGCGCCGGCCGCCCGCAGCACGACGGCCCGCGGACGGCCGGTCACCGCCCCGGCGTCACTCCTCGAAGGCCCCGACGTCGCAGCCCGCACCGATCGGCCGGACCACCCGCCGCTGGTCGAGGGAGACCCCGGCCGCGCACAGCACCGTGCGGCCGTCTGCGCCGCGCGCCCCGACGGGGATGGCGTCGAGGGCCGGGCTGTCTGCGCGCAGCGCCATGGTCTGCGTGGGGCCACCGTTCCAGGCCAGCGCCTCGAGGGCGACGTCGAGGATCCCCTCCGGGGCGTCGATCTGATCGCCCACGGTGGGCACGATCTCGCAGTACCACCCGTCCGTCGTCCCCATGACGACGTACCCGTTGGACACCGCGGGGCCGGCGCAGTCGGATCCGGAGGCTCCGGCCTGGTTGCCCCCCAGTACGCTCGCCTCGAGGACGACGGCGGCCGAGGCGTCGATGTCCAGGCCACCACCGATCCACTGCGCGGTGTTGCGCCCGACGGTGGAGTAGCTCAACCGGAGCGTCCCGGCCCCGACCGCGATCCCGCCGCCGTCGCCGTTCGACGTGTTGCCGGAGACCGTCGAGGTCGCGACGGTCGCCCGGCCGGTCGTGAAGAGGCCGCCGCCGCGCTCGGCCGTGTTCTCCGTGATGGTGCTGCGCTGCACCGCGAGCGTCCCCGTGCTGCTCACGCCACCGCCGTCGGTGCCGGTGTTGCCGCGCACCGTCGAGGAGAAGAGGGTCAGCGTGCCGCCGTTGAGCACCCCCGGGCCGGTGTCCCCGGACGGGTGGGTGACCAGCAGGCGCGTCATCGTGAGCCGTGCCCCGGCGGGCACGGCGACCGTCGGCTGACCCGCCCGCCCGACGAGCGTCGTCACGGGCACCGCCGCGGTCCACCGCCCGACGAGGCTGATGTCGGCCGCGACGACGATCGACCCGCGGCACACACCCTGCACCTCGATGACGTCGCCGGCGCGCGCCGCGGCCACGGCGCGGGCGAGCGCAGCCCCCGTGTCGGGGCCGTAGGTCACGCCCAGCGTGGTGTTGGTCGCGACGCACCCCCGGCCGCCGGCCGCCGCCGGACCGGCCGACAGCGCACCGACCGCGATCACCGCGAGGACGAGTGCCAAGACTCTGCGGGTACGCAGCACACCGGACATCGCAGCCACCTCCGTGGGGGCCCCGGCCGCCGGGGCCGATGACTCCAGCGCACTCCGGGGGTGGGCGCTCGTCCAGGGGACAAGGTCCCGACCGGAGGGTCCGGCTCGCTCAGCCGCGCGCGGTCTGGGTGTTCGAGACCTGCGCGCGGGGCCGCACGACGATCGTGTCGAGGTTGACGTGGTGCGGCCGGGTGAGCGCGAAGGCGATGACGTCGGCGACGTCGTCCGCCTCGAGCGGCTGGTAGCCCTCGTACACCTTCGCGGCCCGCTCGGCGTCGCCGCCGAACCGCACGAGCGCGAACTCCTGCGTCGCCACCGCGCCCGGCTCGACGTCGATGACGCGCACCGGCTGGCCGATGAGCTCCAGCCGCAGGGTGGTGGCGAGCATCCGCTCGGCGTGCTTGGCCGCGGTGTAGCCGCCGCCGCCCTCGTAGGGACCGATCGCCGCGGTGGAGGTCACGACGACGACGTCGCCGCGGCCCGACGCCACGATGAGTGGCAGCAGCGCCTGGGTGACCCGCAGCGTGCCCAGCACGTTGATCTCGTACATCCAGCGCCAGTCCTCGACGTCGGCCGTGGCGACCGGGTCCAGCCCGAGCGCCCCGCCGGCCACGTTGACGAGCGAGGTCAGCCCGCCGGTGGCGTCGCAGTGCTCGGCGAGCCGGGCGACGTCGTCCGCGCTCGTCAGATCGGCCGGGAACGGCTCGGCGCCGGTCTCGGCCGCGAGCCCGGCCAGCCGGTCCGCCCGCCGGGCGACGGCGACCACGTCCCAGCCCTCGGCGCACAGCCGGCGCACGGTGGCGGCGCCGATCCCGGAGGACGCCCCGGTGACGACGGCGCGGGGTCGGTGCGTGCTCATGGGGTCAGCTCCTCGTCGATGACGGTCAGTGCCTCGTCGTAGATCGCGAGCGCGCGGCGCACCTCGTCGTCGGTCACGACGCACGGCGGCACCACGTGCAGGCGGTTGTCCGCCAGGAAGGGCAGCAGCCCCCGTGCCATGAGCTCGGCCTTGAGCCGGCCCATGACCGCAGGTCCCACCGGCGTGCGGAGCTCGCGGTCGGACACCAGGTCGAGCGCCCAGAAGACGCCGAGGCCGCGCACGTCGCCGACGATGCCGTGCCGTGCGGCGAGGTCTGCCAGCCCGGGGCCGAGGACCTCCACACCGATCCGGGCGGCGTTCGTCACGACCCCCTCGCGCTCCATCGCGTCGAGCGCCGCCACGATCGACGCCATCGCGAGCGGGTGGCCGGAGTACGTCAGGCCGCCGGGGAACACGCGGTCGTCGAAGGTGCGCGCCACGGCGTCCGAGAGGATCACCCCGCCGACCGGCACGTACCCCGAGTTGACGCCCTTGGCGAAGGTGATGAGGTCGGGGCGCACGCCGGTGTGGTCGAGCGCGAACCACGCTCCGGTGCGCCCGAAGCCCGCCATCACCTCGTCGAGGATCAGCAGGATGCCGTGGGCGTCTGCGAGCGCGCGGACCCCCTCGAGGTACCCCGGCGGCGGCACGAGCACCCCGCCCGTGCCCACGACCGTCTCGAGCAGGATCGCGGCGATCGAGGCGGGGCCCTCGGCCTCGACGACCCGGCGCAGGTGCGTCAGCGCTCGCTCCGACTCCTGCTCGGGCGTCGTGGCCCAGAACTCGGAGCGGTACAGGAACGGGCCGAAGAAGTGCACGTGGCCCCGTGCGTACTCGTTGGGCACGCGCCGCCAGTCCCCCGTCGCGACGATCGCCGCCCCGGTGTTGCCGTGGTACGAGCGGTACGCGGAGAGCACCTTGTCCCGGCCCGTGTGCAGGCGCGCCATCCGGATGGCGTTCTCGTTGGCGTCGGCCCCGCCGTTGGTGAAGAAGACCTTGGACATGCCAGCCGGCGCGTGCGCGACGATCGCGGCGGCCGCGCGGCCGCGTGCGAGGTTGGCGTGGCCCGGCGCGACCGTCGCCAGCAGGGCCGCCTGCTCGGCGATCGCGGCGACGACGGCGGGATGGCCGTGCCCGATGTTGACGTTGACCAGCTGGCTGGAGAAGTCGAGGTAGCGCCGGCCCTCGTGGTCCCAGACCTCGCTGCCCAGCCCGCCGGCGATGGCGAACGGGGCGAGCGCGCCCTGGGCGGACCACGAGTGGAAGACGTGCGCCCGGTCGAGGGCCAGGGTCAGGTCACCGGCTGCGGCGCCGGTCAGGGGATCGGTCATGGGCTCACCATTCCAGAACGGGCGGGGTGCGGGCAGGGGTGACCGGTCGGGGCGGGTGCGCCGCCCCGACCGGTCACCGCGGGTCGGTCAGCTGCCACCCGGGTTGAGCGTGACCTCGATGGGCTCGAACCCCGCGCCGACGACGTCCAGCCCCTCCTCGGCGAGCTCGGCGAGCGCGCGCTCGACGTACGCGTTGGTGTAGGCCGTCTCCGGTGGGGCCGCCGTGATGATGGTGGCACCCGTCTCGTTGGACGTGGCCATCGCCATCTCGACGGTCGCGGCCCAGGCCTCGGGGTCGACCATGCCGATCCCGCCCGACGTGCTGGGCCAGATGAGCTTGTTGACCTCGTTGGTCATCCACAGCTGGTGGCTGGCCCCCAGGGTGGAGCCGGCCGCGGTCACCGCGTCGGCCGCGGCCTGGACGTCGTCGCGCGCGAACATCCAGCCGCGGATCGAGGCCTTGAGGAACGCGACCGTCGTCTCGACGTACGCCTCGTCGTCGGCGAGGCGGGTGGCATCGGCCCAGATCGCGTCCTGGAGCATCGCCGTGCCGACCTCGTTCCAGTCGATGACCGTGAAGTCCTCCGGCTGGTAGAGCTCGCCCGTCTCGGGGTCCTCGGACTCCAGCAGCTGGGCGTACTCGTTGTACGTCATCGCCTGCGCGGCGTCGATGTCCCCGGCCAGGAAGGCGTTCATGTCGAACGCCTGCTGGACGATCTCGAAGTCCGTGACGCCGGCCTGGTTGAGCCCGGCGAAGAGCTCCCACTCGTTGCCGTAGCCCCAGCTGCCGATCTGCTTGCCTGCGAGGTCCTCGACCGTCTCGATCCCCGCGTCGGCGAAGGCCACCTGGAGCGTGGCGGACCGCTCGAAGATCTGCGCCACGTTGGTGATCTCGGCACCCTGCTCGATGGAGCCGAGCACCTTGGGCACCCACGCGATGGCGAAGTCCACCTCGCCGTTGGCCAGGGCGTCCTGCGGGACGATGTCCCCGCCGCTCGGGAGGATCTCGACCGCGAGCCCCTCCTCCTCGTAGTACCCCTCGGCGAGCGCAGCGTAGTAGCCGGCGAACTGCGCCTGGGTGAGCCACTGACGCCTAAACATTTCTCCGGGGTTTCCCTGGGGCCGGCCGCCGTTTCCCGGGCGTAAACACTGGGACACGGACCGTGACCTCGACGGCGTCCGCACCTGCGCGCCGGGGCCCGGAGCGCGTCGCCGGTGACGAGGAGGTGGGCCGTGCCGCAGGTGCTCCGCGTCGTGGCCGACGCGGTCGAGGACCGCAGCCCCCGTGGCATCGCCGCGGCGATCTCCCGCCTGGTGCTCGACGGCGCCCTGCCCGCCGGCACCCGGCTGCCCACCGTCCGCGAGCTGGGTGCCGCGCTGGGGGTGAGCCCCGCCACCGTGAGCCACGCGTTCCGCGCCCTGGCCGGGGTGGGGCTCGTCGCGTCGCGCGGCCGGGCCGGGACCCGCGTGCTGGGCACGGGCACGACGTGGCTGCCGCCGCGCTACCGCGACCTCGCCGGCCCGCACGGCGGCTTCCGCCTCGACCTCTCCACCGGCACCCCCGACCCGCTGCTGCTGCCCGACCTCGCACCCGTGCTCGCCGGGCTCGGCTCGCGCGCCCTGACCACGAGCTACCTCGACACCCCCGTGCTGCCGGGTCTCGAGCAGCACCTGCGCTCGTCGTGGCCCTACCCGGTCGAGGCGGTGACCGTCGTCGACGGCGCGTTCGATGCGATGGCACGCTCGCTCGAGCTGCTCGTGCGGTTCGGCGACCGCGTGGTCGTCGAGAACCCGTGCTTCCCGCCCCTGCTCGACCTGCTCGACCAGCTCGGCGCCGAGCGCGTCCCGGTGCCGACGGACGAGGCAGGTCTGGTGCCTGCGGGCTTCGCGGCGGCCCTGGCCACCGCACCGGCGGCCGTGGTGCTCCAGCCCCGCGCGCACAACCCGACCGGGGTCTCGCTGACGCCCGGCCGTGCCGCCGAGCTCGCCGGCGCGCTGCGCGGTCACCGGGATGCCGAGCGCACCGTCGTCGTCGAGGACGACCACTCCGGCGCGGTCTCGACCGCCGCCGACGTGAGCCTCGGCACCCACGTGCCCGAGCGTGTGCTCCATGTGCGCTCGTTCTCGAAGTCGCACGGGCCGGACCTGCGGATCGCCGCGCTCGGGGGCCCGGCGGCGCTCGTCGACCGGATCGTCGCGCGGCGCATGCTCGGGCCGGGCTGGACCAGCCGGATGCTCCAGCAGGTGCTGCTCGAGCTGCTCACCGGGAACGACGGGATCCTGGCCGTGACCGAGGCACGCCGGGCCTACCACGCGCGGCAGCGCGAGATGGTCAGGGCACTGCACGCCCACGGCGCGGCGGCGTCACCCGGTGACGGCGTGAACCTGTGGTTGCCGGTCGCCTCCGAGAGCGAGGCGATCGTCCACCTCGCCGCGGCCGGGGTGAGGGTCGCACCCGGGAGGCCGTTCGGCTCCGGGCCCGCCGACGGTCCGGAGCACGTGCGGGTGACGGTCGGGCTGGTGCGCGGCGACGTCGACGCCCTGGGTCGTCTGCTCGCCGCTGCCGCGGCCGCCTGAGGCCGTCACCACGGGCCCGGGCCGGGCTTAGGCTGGGCTGCGAGGACCCCGGGCACGCGCTGGCCCGGTCGCTCGGCCCGGATCTGGGCCGTGGTCCCCGGTCGACAGCTGGCGACCACACCTCCCCCGTGATCCCAGGAGACCTCCGTGCGCACTCGCCCCCTCGTCCGTCCCGGCCCTGCCCTGGTGGCCGCCGCCGCGGGGTGCGCGCTCCTCGCCGGGTGCGCCTCGGCGACCGGCACCTCGACGTCGGCCGCCCCGAGCCGCCCCCCGGCCGGCGACACCGCGGCCACCGAGGCCTACCCGCTGACGCTCGACAACTGCGGCGTCGAGGTCACCCTCACCGGGGCCCCCGAGCGCATCGTGGCGATCAAGTCCAGTGCCATCGAGATGCTGCTCGCGCTGGGCGTCGGCGACCGCATCGTCGGCACCGGCTTCCCCGACGGCCCGCCGCCGGCCGAGCTCGCGGACGCCGCCGCAGAGCTCCCCCAGCTCTCGGACAAGGTCCCGGCCGCCGAGGTGGTGCTCGCGGCAGAGCCCGACCTCGTCGTGGCGGGCTGGGAGTCCAACCTCACCGCCGAGGGCGCCGGGGACCGCGCCACCTTCGCCGACCTCGGCGTGGCCACCTACGTCGCGCCGTCGGCGTGCAAGGACCCGGCCTACCAGCCCGACCGGCTGACGTTCGAGGAGGTCTTCGCCGAGATCACGCAGATGGGCGACGTGCTGGGGGTGCCGGACGCCGCTGCCGACCTCGTCGAGGCCCAGCGGGCCGACCTCGCCGCGCTGGAGCCGGACGGGCGGGGCCTCACCGCGCTGTGGTACTCCTCGGGCGACGACATCCCCTACGTCGGGGCCGGCATCGGCGCACCGCAGATGATCCTCGACGCCGTGGGCGTGACGAACATCGCCGCCGGTCTCGCCGACACCTGGAGCCCGTTCAGCTGGGAGCAGGTGGCGCAGGACGACCCGGACCTCATCGTCCTGGTCGACGCCGCCTGGAACAGCGCGGAGCAGAAGCGCGAGCGGCTGGCGGCGAACCCCGCGACGGCCCACCTCACCGCTGTGCTCGAGGGGCGCTACCTCGTGGTGCCGTTCGCGGCGACGGAGGCGGGCGTGCGCAACGTCGAGGCGGCCGTCGACCTCGCCGGGCAGGTCGCGGCGCTCGACCTCGGATGACCGGCAGCCAGCCGACCGGGACACCCGACGCCGGTACGCCAGGTCGAGGCCCCCTCCGCACCGGCCGCCTCCGCACCGGCCCCCTCCGCACCGGGCCCGCCGTCGTCGGCGCCGCGGTGCTGCTGCTCGCCTCCGTGACGGCCGCGGTGACGGTCGGTCCGGCCGGGATCGCACCGGCGGACGTCTGGGGCTCGATCGGCCACCACCTCGCCGCGCTGCTCGCGCCCGGTGGGGCCGGGGCCGAGCCGCCCCTCGGCCCGCTGCTCGACGGCGTCGTGTGGGACCTGCGCCTGCCGCGCGTGCTCACGGCCGGGGCCGTCGGCGCGGGGCTCGCGGTCGCCGGCACGGTCATGCAGTCGCTGACGCGCAACCCGCTCGCGGACCCGTACCTGCTCGGGCTCTCCTCTGGCGCGTCGCTCGGCGCGGTCGCCGTGCTCGTGCTGGGCGCCGGCGTGCTGCTGCCGGTCGCGGCGTTCGCCGGGGCGCTGGCGGCGCTCGCTGCCGCGCTGGGGCTCGCCGGGTCGCTCGGCACACTGACGCCCGCGCGCACCGTGCTCGCGGGGCTGGCGGTGGCCCAGCTCGCCGCAGCGGGGACCTCCTTCATCATCTTCTGGTCGGCGACCGGGGACTCCTACCGCGAGATCCTCGCGTGGCTCATGGGCTCGCTCGCCGGGGCGGACTGGCCGGCCGTCGCCATCGCCGGCGGCGCGGTGCTCGTGCTCGGCGTCGGGCTGACCGCCAGCGCGCGCACGCTCGACGCGTTCACCTTCGGGGACACCGCTGCCGCGGCGCTGGGCGTGGACGTGGCGCGCACGCGATGGCTGCTGCTCACGGTGGTCGCGCTGCTCACCGGCGCGCTGGTCGCGGTGAGCGGGTCGATCGGGTTCGTCGGGCTCATCGTGCCGCACGCCGTGCGCCTCGTGGCGGGCGGCGCCCACCGCCGGCTGCTGCCGCTCGTCGCGCTCGTCGGCGCGACGTTCCTCGTCTGGGCGGACACCGCGGCGCGCACGCTCTTCGAGCCGCGCGAGCTGCCCGTCGGCATCGTCACGGCGTTCCTCGGTGCGCCCGTCTTCGCGGCGATCCTCTGGCGGCGGCGCAGCGCGAGCGAGGACCTCGCATGAGCCCGGACGGCGGTCGACCGTGACCCTGGACCTCGACCACCTGACGTGGTCCGTCGACGGCCGACGCATCCTCGACGCCGTGGACGTCGCGGCGCCCGCCGGTGCGCTCACGGGGCTGCTGGGTCCCAACGGCGCGGGCAAGTCCACCCTGCTGCGGCTGGTCAGCGGGGTGCTCGCACCCGGCGCCGGCCGCGTGACCCTGGGCGGGCAGGACCTGCTGGCGCTCCCCCGGCGGGCGCGGGCCCGCCGCGTCGCCCTCGTCGAGCAGGAGTCGACCGTGCCGGCGTCCGTGACGGTGCGCGAGGCCGTGCTGCTGGGTCGCACCCCGCACGCCTCACACTGGGGCGGGCTCACCGCGCGCGACCACGCGGTGGCCGACGCCGCCCTGGCCGAGGTCGATGCCACCGCACTGGCGCACCGGCTGCTCGTCACCCTGTCGGGCGGCGAGCGTCAGCGCGTGCACCTGGCCCGCGCGCTGGCCCAGGAGCCGGCGCTCCTGCTGCTCGACGAGCCGACCAACCACCTGGACGTGCACGCCCAGCTCGACACCCTCGCCGTCGTGCGCCGGCTGACCGCGCGCGGGGTGACGGTGCTCGCGGCGCTGCACGACCTCAACCTCGCCGCGACGGCGTGCGACCACCTCGTGCTGCTCGACGCCGGGCGCGTGGTCGCGGCAGGGTCGGTGCACGACGTGCTGCGGCCCGAGGTGCTCGAACCCGTCTACCGGGTGCGGTGCACCGTGCTGCTCCACCCGCGGACGGGGCGCCCCGTGCTGACCTTCGATCCCGCGGACGGGCCGCCACCCGGCGGCACCGCCGACGTCACCCCTGACGTCCCCGACACCCGGAGGCCCCCACCATGACCCAGCGCATCGTCCTGCTCGCCGGCGGCGTCGGCGGGGCGCGGTTCACCCTCGGACTGCGCGAGCACCTCGCCGCGACCGGGGTCGACGCCGAGGTCACCGTCGTGGTCAACACCGGCGACGACCTGTGGCTCGACGGCCTGCGGGTCTGCCCCGACCTGGACACGGTGATGTACACGCTCGGCGGGGTGATCGGCGAGCAGGGCTGGGGCCGCGCGGGCGAGAGCACCCGGGTCGCCGCGGAGCTGCACGCCTACGGGCTCGGCTGGGACTGGTTCACGCTCGGCGACCTCGACCTGGGGACGCACGTGGCGCGCACCGAGCTGCTGCGCCAGGGGCGCACGCTCACCCAGGTCACCGCGCGACTGTGCGAGCGCTGGGCACCCGGCGTGCGCCTGCTGCCGATGTCCGACCAGCCCGTCGAGACGCACGTGGAGGTCGAGCTCGACGGGCGGGTGCGACTCCTCCACTTCGAGGAGTGGTGGGTGCGGCTGCGGGCGGCCGTCCCGGCGCGACGGTTCGTCCAGGTGGGCCTCGGGGACGCCGCGCCCGCGCCCGAGGTGCTGGCAGCGCTCGCGCACGCCGACGTCGTGCTGCTGCCGCCCTCCAACCCCGTCGTCTCGATCGGGACGATCCTGGGCCTGGCGCCGCTCCGCGACGCCCTGCTGGCGACACCGGCCCCCGTCGTCGGGGTGTCCCCGATCATCGGCGGGGCGCCCGTGCGCGGGATGGCCGACGCG
This sequence comes from Actinotalea sp., assembly GCF_035443605.1. NCBI lineage: Bacteria > Bacillati > Actinomycetota > Actinomycetes > Micrococcales > Cellulomonadaceae > Actinotalea > Actinotalea sp. The sequence goes on from NZ_DAORSQ010000013.1 coordinate 27,797, forward strand.
TGCCTCGCGGCGATCGGCGTGCCGACGACGGCGGAGGCCGTCGCCCTGCACTACGGCGCGCGGTCCGCCGGCGGGCTGCTCGACGGCTGGCTGGTCGACACCGCCGACGCGGACGCGCTGCCCGGGCTGACCGCGGCGGGGATCGCGGCGCGTGCGCTGCCCCTGCTCATGACCGACGAGGCGTCGACGTCTGCCATCGTCGCGGCGGCGCTCGACCTCGCGTCCGCGCGGGCCCGTGCGGCTCAGTAGGGTCGTCACCGACCCCGAGGCAGGAGGACCACCGTGCTGGCGCTGACGACCGCCCTGCGCTCCGTCACGGGCGCGTACCGGCGCGGCAACCAGGACGCGGTGGGCTGCTCCGACGACTACGCGTTCGTCGCAGACGGCGTGGGCGGCAACGCGGGCGGCGACGTCGCGTCGTGGACGGTGACGCACCGTGCGATGTCGAGCCTCGCCACGCTGCGCCGACCCCTGGGCGAGGCCCGGCTGCGCGCCGTGCTGGCCGACGCCAACGCGGAGCTCGGGCTGCGGGTGGGCCGGGAGCCGGCGCTGACGGGGATGGCGACCACCTTCACGGGCCTGTTCTGCGGCACCCGCTCGGTCCGGGTGGCCCACATCGGCGACTCGCGCGCGCACCTGCTCCGCGGCGGGCGGCTGCGCCGCGTCACCGACGACCACTCGCTGGTCCAGATGCTCGTCGACTCCGGCCACCTCACCGCCGAGCAGGCCGCCCACCACCCGCAGCGCAACATCATCACGCGCTCGCTGTCCGGCCGGCCGGTGGACGCCGGCGGCATCGAGGTGCGCACCGTGCGCGCGGCCCCGGGCGACCGGTGGCTGCTGGCGAGCGACGGCCTGACGGACTACGTGCCCCACCGCGACGTCGCGGAGCTGGTCGCGCGCGGCGGGCCGGAGGAGGCAGCAGACGCGCTCGTCTCCCGTGCGCTCGAGCTCGACGCACGCGACAACGTCAGCGTCCTGGTGTGCGACGTGGTCGAGGTGGGCGGTGGGCCCAGGCCACGGCCGTACCGCTACGGCGGGTCCGCGGCCGCACCGGAGCTCGGCACGGTCATCGACCTGTCGCGCTGAGTCGCGCGCGGCCCCGACCCGCCGGGTTCGGCCGGGTTCGACGACGTCCGGCGCGACTCGGCAGCGGTCAGCGCCGGTCGAGGCGGCAGTAGACCGGCTCGCGGCGCAGCAGCGCTGCCGTCGCCCGGCCCACGCCGAGCCGCGCCGCCGCCCGCAGGTCGGCGGCCGTGTCGACGTCGCGCCGCAGCCCGGGCGGCACGTCGGGCAGTGCCGTGTGCCCGGCCGCCACGTGCGCGGCGAACGAGCCGGGGCCGAAGCGCGGCACCATCTCCCCCGTCAGCGCGGTGAGCAGCGTGGTGCCCGTGCCGTCTGCGTCGGGCACCACGGCGCGCGCGTGCCCAGCTGCCAGGACGAGGGCTGCGTCGAGGTCCGGGCCGACGAGGGCAGGCAGGTCGCCCAGCAGGAGGGCGATCGGCCCTGGTGCGGCGTCGGCGCGCGCCGCGGTGAGCGCCGCCGCGACGCCGGCGGCGAGCGCGGCGTTGAGGCCGCCCCCGGGATCGGCGAGCAGGCGCACGCCCGGGCGGGCCCCGAGCGCTTCGGCGACGCGCGGCTCACCCGTCACCACCACGACGAGGTCGACCTCGCGCGCCGCGAGGGCCGCGTGCACCGTGTCGAGCGCGAGCGCGAGCGCGAGGTCGGCGCGCGCGGGATCCGTGGCGGCCAGGTCGAGCCGCGTCTTGGCGTCCGCGAGCCGCTTGACGGGCACGACGACGGTCCAGCCGGTCACCGGGTTCCCGCCGGCTCGCCGGCCGGGGCCGGGCCGGGCGCACCCGTCGTCGGCGCCATCGGTGCCACCACCTCGTGCGCCGCGGCCCGGCCTGCGGCGAAACCCTCACGCCACGCCTCGGCCGCCCCGACCCGGAACAGGTCGTCAGCGGCCGCGCGCACCGCGGCGCGCGCACCGGTGCCGTCGTCGGCCGTGACGTGGTGGCCCAGGCCGCGCACCACGGCCACCGGTCGCCCCGCCGTCTTGCCCCGCACCAGCTCGCTCGCTGCGGCCACCTGGTCGGCGACGGCCGTGATCGTCGCGCTCATCGCGCGGCCGTGCGCGTCGAGCCCGCCGCGCAGGTCCGCCAGCACCGTGACCCCGGCGGCCCCGATGGCGATGTCCGTCAGCCCCTCGCGCCACGCGCGGCCCGCCGTGTCGGAGACCACCACGCCGAGCCGCAGCCCGAAGCGCGCGGCGAGCGCAGCCCGCAGCCCGCGCGCCGAGGCGTCGGGGTCCACCGGCAGCAGCAGCACCGTGCCCGCGGGGGTGTTGCTCGCGTCCACCCCGGCCGCGGCCATGACCAGGCCGAGCCGGTTCTCGACGATGCGCAGGGTGCCGCCCGGGTGCTCCCGGGTGGCGACCACGCGCACGGTCTCGTCGGTGATGGCCTGCTCGCGGTCGTCAGCTGCGACCACGCGACCCTCGGCCTTGGACACCACCTTGCTCGTCACGACCACGACGTCGCCGTCGGCCAGCGTCCCCGCGAGGGCGTCGCCGACCAGCCGCGCGAGGTCGTCACCGGGGCGGACCTCGCCGATCCCGTCGGGTGCCCAGACCTCGAGCCGGTCGGCCGGGGCCGCGCTCGCGCTCACCGGTGGAGCTTCGGCAGCACCTCGCGGCCGAACACCTCGAGCCACTGCGCCTGGTTGCGACCGACGTTGTGCAGGTAGACCCGGTCGAAGCCCAGGTCGACGTAGCGCTGCAGCTCGGCGCGGTGCACGTCCGGGTCGGCCGAGACGACCATCCGGCCCGCGAAGTCCTCCGGCCGCACCAGCTTGGCCATCTGCTCGAAGTCGAACGGGGAGCGGATGTCGCCCTTGGGGAACTTCATCCCGCCGTTGGGCCACTGCTCCATGGCGTTGGCCATCGCCTCCTCGTCGGTCTCTGCCCACGACAGGTGCACCTGGAGCAGCCGCGGCATCGTCGAGGGGTCCTTGCCCGCCTCGCGTGCGCCCTCGTCGAACTTGGCGAAGAGCCCGGCGATCTTCTCCAGGGGCGCGCCCACGGTGATGAGGCCGTCCGTGAGGCGACCGGCCCGCTTGGCCGTGACGGGACCGGCCGTGGCGACGTAGATCTCCGGCGGCACCTGCGGCATGGTCCACAGCCGGGTGGACTCGAGCTTGTAGAACGGCCCCGAGTGCTTGACGTCCTTGCCGGCGAGCGAGGCCGTGAAGAGCTTGGTGATGACGTCGATCGCCTCGAACATGCGGTTGATCCGCTCGGGCGCCTCGGGCCAGTACGTGCCGAGGATGTGCTCGTTGAGCGCCTCGCCGGAGCCCAGGCCCAGCCAGTGCCGGCCCGGGTACATCGCGGCCAGCGTCGCCGAGGCCTGCGCGACCATCGCCGGGTGCCAGCGGAAGGTCGGCGCCGTGACCCCGGGGCCGATGTCACCGGACGTGCGCTCGCCGAGCGCCGCGAGGACGTTCCAGACGAACGCAGCCTCGCCCTGTGCGGGCACCCACGGCTGGAAGTGGTCGGCCGCCATGACACCGGAGAAGCCGTGCCGCTCTGCCAGCACCGCCAGCTCGAGGATCTCCAGCGGGGCGAACTGCTCCAGCGCCGCCGCGTACCCGACCGTCAGCCCTGCCACCACGACCACCTCTTCCGCCGCCCCGACGGGCGACCTCGTCCGACCCTAACCGGCGCCGTGTGACGACCGCGTGTCGCGGCCTACTCGTAGGAGACGGCCGCGAGCACGTCCAGCCGCGCGGCGCGCACCGCCGGCCACACGGCCGCGAGCACCCCGACGACGACGGCGAGCGCGACGAGCACGCCGAGCTGGTCCCACGGGACCTCCAGCGTGCTGAGCCCCTCGTCCTGGAACACCGTCGGCAGGGTCGCCGCGAGGCCGGCGCCGATCGCGACACCCAGCACGGTGCCGAACACCGCGGTGAGCACCGACTCGATGGTCACCACGGTGGCGAGCTGGAGCCGGCCCAGCCCGACCGCGCGCAGCAGGCCGATCTCGCGTGTGCGCTCGGCGATCGACAGGGCGAGGGTGTTGACGATGCCCAGCACCGCGATGACGATCGACAGGCCCAGCAGCGCGTAGAGGATGACGAGCACCTGGCCGACCTGGTCGGACAGCGCGTCGGCGAACTCCTCGTTGTCCATCACCGAGACGACGATGAAGGGGCTCGCGGCGTCCGTGAGGTCGGACCGCAGGGCGGCGAGGTCCGCGCCGTCGCGGGCCACGACGAAGACCGTGTCGATGGTGGTCTGCGCCGGGGCGACCACCTGCTCGAAGACGTCCTGCGGCAGCACCACCGGCACGCCGACGGCGCGGGAGTCGATGACCGCCCCGATGGTGACCTGCTCGTCACCGGCACCGGAGCGCAGGGTCAGCCGGTCCCCGACCGCCCAGCCCTCCTCGTCCGCCGTCGTGCGCTGCACGGCGACGTCGCCGTCGGCGAGGGAGCCGAGGTCGCCGTCGGTGACCGTGACGTCGAGCGCCGCGTCGAAGACGCCCGGGTCCACGCCGATGACCGCCGTGGTGGCGCCGTCGACCGTGAGCACCCCGACCCGCAGCGCGTCGGCGCGGGCCACGTCCGGCAGGTCGGCGACCTGCGTGACGAGCTCCGCCGGCACGTCGCGCGTCGCGGACTGCAGCAGGTAGTCGGCGGTCGACTCGTTCTCGACGATCGAGCGCGTGGAGGCCTGGGTGGACGCCGCCAGGACGGACGCCGCACCGACCAGCGCCATGCCGATCATCAGCGCGCTGGCCGTGCTCGCGGTGCGCCGCGGGTTGCGTGTGACGTTGCCGCGGGCCAGGCCGCCCAGCGGCCTCAGTGCGGCGACGGCCGGTGCGGCGAGCACGCGCAGCGCGCCGGGGACGACGGTGGGCGCGAGCAGCAGGACGCCGAGGACGACGCCCGCCGCCCCGGCGCCGAGCACGGGGCCCGGGCCGTCGACCCAGCCGGCGGTGGCGGCGACGACGGCCGCGACGCCGCCGACGGTCAGCACGCCGCCGAGCAGCGCGCGCAGCGCCGAGCCCCGGTCGTGGACCACCACCTCGTCGCGCATGGCCTCGACGGGGGGCGTCAGCGCAGCCCGCCGCGCCGGGATCGCCGCAGCGACGAGGCTCACCGTCGTGCCGATCGCCACCGAGACCGCGACGGTGAACCCGTCGAGCGGGATGGTGCCGGACAGCTCCATGCCCATGGCGGCCAGCACCCCGCGCAGGATCGCGACGAGACCCACCCCCGCACCCACGCCGAGCGCCGAGCCGAGCACGCCGACCACGGCGGCCTGGACGAGGATCGAGACGAGCACCTGGAGCGGGGAGGCACCGATCGCGCGGAGCATGGCGAACTCACGCTGACGCTGGCGGACGGTCATCTGGAAGGTGTTGGCGATGATGAACGCACCGACGAAGAGCGAGATCGCCGCGAAGACGAGCAGGAACGTCGAGATGAAGCCGAGCACCTGGTCGATCTGCTCCTGGGCCTCGTCGCGCAGCGTGGTGCCGGTCTCGGCCTCGACGTCGGCACCGCCCACCGCGGCCTCGAGCCGGTCGACGAGCTCGGCCTCCGAGACGCCGTCTGCCGCGTAGACCGCGATCGAGGCGACCTCGCCGTCTGGGGCGAAGATCTCGGTGGCCGTGTCGACGTCGAGGAAGATGATCGTCGCCCCGGCGGTCGGGGCACCGAAGGAGACCTCGCCGACGACGTCGACCTGGGTCACGGCGCCGCCCAGCACCACGGTCGTGGTGTCGCCCAGCGCGAGCCCCGAGCGCTCCAGCGTGCCGCTGACCAGCGCGATCTCGTCCGGTCCGCCCGGGGCACGGCCGTCGACCACCTCGGCGCCGGGGTCGCGCGGGTCGAGCCCGATGGCGAAGCTCGGCGCACCGCCGCCGCCCGCGACGACCGCCGTGCCGTCCGCCCCGACGAGCACCACGGGGCCGGAGATGTCGGGGATCGCGGCGGTCACGCCGTCGACGTCGGACGCCTCGTCGGCGAGGCTCAGCGGGACCAGCGCCCGCGTGGAGGTGCCGACGGTCGCCGCGCCACCGCCGCCGGCCAGGGCGTCCTCGACGGGCTCGGCCGGGCCGCGCAGGTAGGCGTCGCCCACCAGCGAGGACGCGACGATGTCGCTGAAGGTGCTCGAGAGCATCGTGCGCAGCGCGAAGGTGCCGGCCACGAAGGCGACGCCGAGCAGCACGGCCACGACGGACATGACGAACCGCCCGAGGTGGCTGCGGATGCCCCGCAGGGCGACCCGGGTCATCGGTGGTCCGCGGCCTGGTCGGCCGGGCCGGGCTGGGCGGCGTCCCGCGCCGCGCGGCGCGAAGCCCGGGTCTCCTCGCCGGCGCTCGCGGCGAGCGCGGCGCGCTCGGCCCGCGCCACGCGCGCGGCCTGCTCGAGCACGGCGGGGTGGTCGGCGACCGACGCGTGCGCGCCGGTGGGCGTGGGCTCGCGCCGGCCGACGCCGAGGCCGCGCAGGGCGTCGAGGACGGACTCGGCCGTGGGGTGCTCCAGCTCGCCGACGAGGCGGCCGTCCGCGAGGAAGAGGACCCGGTGGGCGTAGGAGGCCGCGGTCGGGTCGTGGGTCACCATGACGACGGCCTGGCCGAGCTCGTCGACCGAGCGGCGCAGGAAGGCGAGGACCTCGCCGGACGAGCGCGAGTCGAGGTTCCCGGTCGGCTCGTCCGCGAAGACCACGGACGGGCGCGAGACGAGGGCGCGGGCGCACGCGACGCGCTGCTGCTGGCCGCCGGAGAGCTCGCTCGGGCGGTGGTCGAGCCGGTCGCGCAGCCCGACGGCGTCCACGACGGTGTCGAACCACGCGCGGTCCACGGGCGTGCGCGCGATGTCCGCAGGCAGGGTGATGTTCTCCTCTGCGGTCAGGGTGGGGATGAGGTTGAAGGCCTGGAAGACGAAGCCGAGGCGCGTGCGGCGCAGCCGCGTGAGCTGGCGCTGGTTCATCCGCCCGACGTCGTCGCCGTCGACGTGGACCGCGCCGCTCGTCGGCGTGTCCAGGCCGGCCATGCAGTGCATGAGGGTGGACTTGCCCGAGCCGGACGGACCCATGATCGCGGTGAGCTCGCCGCGGGCGATGTCGACGCTGACGCCGTCGAGCGCGCGCACGGCCGCCTCGCCGGTGCCGTAGACCTTGACCAGGTCCCGCGTCGAGGCGATCTGCCCCGCGGCGACCGGGTCCGGGCTGAGAGCGCGCATGGAGATGTCCTTCACGTCGTGGTGGGTGCACCCATCATCGCCGCTGGAGGTGGGGCCACGGATCAGGGAACACCCCCAGCATCCCCTGACTTCCCGGGCGGGGGCGCGGGGCGCGCGGGTGGGTGGGGTGGGCGGGGTGGGCGGCGGGTCAGCTGCCGTCGGCCTCCGCCTGCTCCCAGCACAGGATTGCGGGAAGCCGGCCGTCGCGGAGGAGGTCGAGCACGGCGCGCTCGTGCGGGACGACGGGCTCCGGCAGGCGGTCCAGTCCGAACCACTGCATGTCGCCCGCCCGGTCAGGCTCGCGGATGGTCGGATCGCCCTCCCATACCTCTGTCGCGAAGAAGAAGTCGCACCGCTGCTCCACCGCCGGACCGTCGATCTGGAACCGGTGCAGGGTGGCGAGCGGCACCAGATCAGGCGGTTCGATCCGGACTCCGCTCTCCTCCCGAGCCTCACGGACCGCCGCGCCGTGCGCCGACTCCCCAGTTTCGACATGCCCGGCGAGCAACGCCCAGTGCCCATCCAGATAGCCCGTGCCGCGCCGCAGCTGGAGCAGGACGGTGTTCCCCTTCCGGAGCAGCACGTACGAGGCCGCAACGAGGTGGACCGCGCCACTGCGCCGCTTCGACTTCGGAGCCATCGCAACATCCCTCCGCTCGCTGGTGCTACCGCCCGGTCGGGACGGATCGGGATCGAGGCGATGTGAGCCTCGCCCCCTCGACAAGGGGCGCCCGGACGACGCGTGTCGGTGGTCGATCGTACACTCGTTCGAAGAGGAGATGGGGTGATGCGAGTGGCCGAGCAGGGGTGGCAGGCGACGGTCGAGCGGCTGCGGGCGGAGGTCGATGCCGTGCTCGCGCTGGACGTCGCCGCCCTCGAGGCCGCCGACGCCGGCGCGCTGCGTCGGTCGCTGCGCCGGGCGACCGACCAGCTCCAGGCCGTCGCCGCGCGGCTGCTCGCGCGCGTGGAGGACGACGGCCGCTGGGCCGCCGGCGGCACGCGGACCTTCGGCGAGTGGGTCGCGCGGCGCGAGCTGACCTCCGTCGGTGCCGCCCGGCGCGAGGCGGAGCTGGGCCGCGCGCTCGAGTCCGACCTGCCGGCGACGGCCCGAGCCGTCGCGGCCGGTGAGCTGAGCCTCGAGCACGCCCAG
>NZ_DAORSQ010000014.1:0-34209 GCF_035443605.1 Actinotalea sp.
TGGCACCTTGTCGAACGGGTGTGTGGTGTCGGTGCGTGGGGTGCCGGCGTGTGGTGCGTTGGTGGGTGCTTCGGTGGGGTCGAACACGGATCCGGGGTCGTTGGAGTCGGTGGTGGGTGGCCGGTTGGGTGTGCGTCGGACGTTCTTCTCGGCGTCGGGTGTGGATGGTGCGGTGCGGATCGCGCAGGCGGATGCTGCTGCGGGTCGGGTGTCGTGGATGAGCTTCAAGGTGCCGTACACGTGGGCGGAGATGGCTGCGGGTCGGGGTGATGCGTGGGCTGCTGATCTGACGGCGCGGTTGGGTGCGACGGGTGGGACGGTGTGGGTGGCGTTCCATCACGAGCCGGAGAACGATGGTGCGATCGGTGACTGGGTGGCGATGCAGCGTCGGTTGGCGCCGGTGGTCCATGCGGCGGCGCCGAATGTGGCGTTCTCGATGATCGTGACGGGGTGGAACCAGTTCTACGGTCCTTCGCAGTACTCGATGGAGGCGATCTGGCCGGGTGATGGTCTGGTCGACGTGCTCGGGTTCGACCTGTACAACACCTATGGGCAGGTCAAGGACGGTGTGGTCTCGACGGAGACGACGGACATGGGTTCGCGGTACTTCACCCTGATGCAGGCGTTCGCGGCCAAGCACGGTGTGGCGTGGGGTCTGGCCGAGGTGGCGTACACCCATGCGTCCTCGGACGTCGATCCGCAGTGGATGGTGCGGACCTATGACCAGATGGCTGCGGCCGGTGGTGTGGCGTTCGCGTACTTCAACACGACGTTGAACAACGAGGTCGGTGACTGGCCGCTGGCCTACGGGTCCAAGACCCCGGTCTTCGCCTCGATCCTGGCCCGCTCACCACGCCTCAACTGACCGTCACGACGCGGCACCGGCTCCCGGACCGCCACCCGACCCGTCGTCGGGAGGTGGTCCGGGGGCCGCTGCTGCGTCGGCCGCGCCGAGCCCGCCGGGCCATCACCCGCATCGCCGTGGGGCCGAACGGATGCGTGGGGAGGTTGGCCCGCTAGGCCATCTGGGTTACCCTCGCTGCAGCAATGTCACGTTTTGGTATCGAACGAGCGTGATGCCGGACACGAGCGGCCCGCCCCCGGGCCGTTCGCATGAACGGAGATGCACACCCGTGAACCACTCCCAGGCCAAGCACCGCGCACCGTCCCGACGTCGCCCGTGGGTGCCGATCGCCGCGGGCCTCGCCGCGAGCGTCCTGCTGTCCGGCGGGATGGCCGAGGCCGTGACGCCGACCGCGACGGTCGTGTCGTCCCCTCCTGCCGAGCTCGTCGTCAACGGATCGTTCGACGAGGGGACGTCCGGCTGGCGGACACCGGGCACCCACCAGCAGCTCTCGTCGTACGTCGGGTCCGACGGCGACGTGTACGGCCAGCTCAGCGCGTCGGGGACGACCACGCTCCGTCTCAACGACCAGCGCAACACCGTCGCGACCAGCGACCCGGGGGTCACCTACCGGGTGACCGCGCAGGTCGCGAGTGCTCAGCCGACGCTCAACGGTCAGGTGCGGGTGCGCGAGGTGGGCCCGGACGGGGTCCGGACCTACGCCGCACCGTTCAGCCTGCGCGGCACCGGGTGGCAGACCGTCACCTTCGCGTTCACGACCACCCAGACGGATGCCCAGCTCGATCTCAACGTGCTCGCCTGGAAGGCGGTGGCCGGGCAGACCCTCGTGGTGGACGACATCTCGATGGTGGCGGTCGCCGGCACGCCCGCCCCAGCGCCGCTCCCGACGCCCACGCCGACGCCGACCGCGACGCCCGGGCCGACCGCGACGCCCACCCCCGCGCCGTCCGCGACCCCCGGGCCGACCGCGACACCCACCCCCGCGCCGTCCGCGACGCCCGCGCCGAGCCCGTCCTCGGCGCCGAGGCCCGTGCAGTCCGGGGTGGCGGGCTCCTTGTCGAACGGGTGTGTGGTGTCGGTGCGTGGGGTGCCGGCGTGTGGTGCGTTGGTGGGTGCTTCGGTGGGGTCGAACACGGATCCGGGGTCGTTGGAGTCGGTGGTGGGTGGCCGGTTGGGTGTGCGTCGGACGTTCTTCTCGGCGTCGGGTGTGGATGGTGCGGTGCGGATCGCGCAGGCGGATGCTGCTGCGGGTCGGGTGTCGTGGATGAGCTTCAAGGTGCCGTACACGTGGGCGGAGATGGCTGCGGGTCGGGGTGATGCGTGGGCTGCTGATCTGACGGCGCGGTTGGGTGCGACGGGTGGGACGGTGTGGGTGGCGTTCCATCACGAGCCGGAGAACGATGGTGCGATCGGTGACTGGGTGGCGATGCAGCGTCGGTTGGCGCCGGTGGTCCATGCGGCGGCGCCGAATGTGGCGTTCTCGATGATCGTGACGGGGTGGAACCAGTTCTACGGTCCTTCGCAGTACTCGATGGAGGCGATCTGGCCGGGTGATGGTCTGGTCGACGTGCTCGGGTTCGACCTGTACAACACCTATGGGCAGGTCAAGGACGGTGTGGTCTCGACGGAGACGACGGACATGGGTTCGCGGTACTTCACCCTGATGCAGGCGTTCGCGGCCAAGCACGGTGTGGCGTGGGGTCTGGCCGAGGTGGCGTACACCCATGCGTCCTCGGACGTCGATCCGCAGTGGATGGTGCGGACCTATGACCAGATGGCTGCGGCCGGTGGTGTGGCGTTCGCGTACTTCAACACGACGTTGAACAACGAGGTCGGTGACTGGCCGCTGGCCTACGGGTCCAAGACCCCGGTCTTCGCCTCGATCCTGGCCCGCTCACCACGCCTCAACTGACCGTCAGGCGTCCGCGGGCGGTCGTCCCGACCGCCCAGCGCGGGTCGGGTACCCGAACCGCAGCGCGATCGGCGCGGTGAGGGCACCGACGAGCCTGCGGTGCGATCGCGGCATCATGGTGCGCCAGGCCTCGTCGGTCCGCAGGACGGTCGGTCCGTGCCGGAACCGCATGGGGTTCCCGGCGACCGAGTGGATGGGCCCCAGCTCGACGGTCGTGTCGTCGACCATGGGCAGGGTGGTCGGACCGGGGAGCCCCAGGCCGGCCCAGATCGCGTCGACCGTCTGCTGCGGCCGCGCGACGAGGTCCTCGTAGCGGACCAGGTGGACGGGCGCCCCCACGAGGCGCACGGCGTCGATGAGCAGGTTGTTGGACGCCCAGAGCGCCGACGCGGTGACGGGGGAGAACCGGGTCATCGAGTCCCGACCCCGGGTCTCCGGTCGCTCGACCTCCTTGGCCCACGAGTGCACCACCGCACGGGGGTCGCGCACCACGTGCACCACGCGCAGGTCGATGTGGTGGTCGCGGCCCAGGGCGATCGCCAGGGAGCCGTGCTTGCTCGAGTCGATCACGGTGCGGGCACCGGAGACGGCGAGGGCCGCGTCGTAGACCGCGCGGTAGAGCGAGGTGTACGACGCCAGGTCCTTGCGCACCTGGAGGGGCGGGCTCGGCCGCAGCGTGAGGTGGGCCTTGCGCTGGCGGTCGACGGCCGCGTGCAGACGGCGGACCTCGTCGAGGTCCACCTGGTCCCAGCCACCGAACGCGGCCTCGCCGACCTGGGTCCAGAACGGGCACGACGAGAACGCCTGCCCGCAGCCGCAGAGGTCGTCGGCCGCGATGCCTCGTTCCCACAGGTGAACGACCTCGCCGAGGGCGACCGTGCCCTCCAGGGTCGCCAGGAGGCGCTCGAGGAGGGTCGAGCCCGACCGGCCGAAGCCCCCGAGGTAGACGACCGTCGGTGCGTCCAGGGCGAGCCTGCGTCCCCGGTCGGGTGCGGCGAGCAGATCGGAGAGCCGACGGATCGACCCGGCGACCCGGTCGTCCTCGGCCGGCGCTGCCGCCCGCGTCCCCTCGCCCAGGAGCGCCGCCTCCACCGTGGCGGTGAGCTCGCCCAGCTCGACGCACCGGCGGCCGAGCCCGTGCCGGTCGGCCCAGGCGGAGAAGCGCATCTGGTGGTCGTCGACGTGCTCGCCGTGGGCGGGGTTGCGAGGCAGGATCAGGGGCAGGTGACCCGCCGCGCGGGCTGCGGAGATCGTGCCGGGGCCGCCGTGCGTGATGACGACGTCCGCCTCGTGCATCAGCCGGTCCAGCTCGGCCGGCGCGACGACGTCGACACCCGAGGCGGCCGCCGGGGGCGTCGACGTCCCGTACTGGATCGTCACGCGATCCTCAGGATGGCCGTGGGCCCAGGCGTCGGCCCACGCCACGGCACGGTCGAACGGGTGGTGGTCGGTCCCGACGACGACCAGCAGCGAGGCGCTCACAGCAGGGGTCCGATCTCGATGCTCCCGCGGTACAGGCCGCGCTGCTCCGGCCACTGCACCAGGGCGAGGTCGACGAAGGGCCGGACCAGCCGCCCGGTGAGCGTCGGGGTCTCGACCCGGTCGTACACCTCGATGAAGACCGTGGTGGCGCCCAGCATCTTGCCGAGGGCGAGGAAGGGAACCGCGGCCCCGGCGCCGGTCGAGACGACGACATCGGGTCGGGTGGTCCGGATCACGCGCGCAGCCAGCAGGGTGTTGCGTGCCAGGTTGGGCACGTTGCGGGTGGTGGGGGAGTGGGCCCAGATCACCGACTCCTCGTCGGCCAGCAGCCCGCGCGCATCCGGCGTGTCGAACGTGACCCAGGTGCGCTCGAGGCCAGACCACCAGGGGCGCAGGGACCACAGCTGGGCGAGGTGCCCGCCGCTCGAGCCCGCGAGAACGACACGCCGGGGCGGGCGGGCCGCGGATCTCGTCCTGCGTCGCATGCGACCGACTCTAGACGGTCCGCCCGCAGGGGCCCGGGGTGACCGGCCGCGCACGGTGGTGAGGATCGCCGGGTGGGGCGGAGGAGTCGCGTGCCTTCGGCCCGCCGGGGTATCCGGACTAGGCTCGCGGTGGTTGGCGTCGGCTGGCGGCGTCACGATGCTCGCCACGAGCGTCAGCGTGTTTCCCCGACCCGTCCGGAGGCGCCCGTGCACCAGCCCAGCGATCCAGCCGTCCCGGCCCACGCTCCGATCCTCGTCACCGGGATGCCCCGGTCCGGCACCACGTGGCTGGCGCGGCTCCTGGCCAGCGCTCCCGGGACGGCGCTCGCGGGGCGCGAGCCGATGAACCCGCGAGGTCGCCAGTACGGGCTCGCCGGGACGCTCACGGGCTGGACCGAGCTCGTCGAGCCGTCGACCACCCAGAGCTGGGCCCTGCGCACGGCGTACCGCGGTCTCAACCCGATGGTGCTGAGTCGCTATGGGCGACGCCAGTGGGCGTGCCCGCTCCCGTGGACGCGCGTGGTCATCAAGGACCCGTTCGCCCTGCTCTCGATCCCCGCCGTGCGCGCGGCGACAGGCGCCGTCCCGGTCGTCCTGTACCGGCACCCGGCAGCCGGGCTCGTCAGCTACCGACGGATGGGCTGGCGGCCCGACCTCGACGAGCTCGCGCCGATCCTGGCCGCCCACCGCCGTGGGCGTGGTCAGGACGCCGGCCCCGACCTGCGCGACGTCGGCGCCCCCGGCGAGGTCCCGGCGATGGCGGCCTTCTGGTCGGCGCTCTACGAGATCGCCCTCGACAACGCCGAGCACGCGCCGGTCGTGGTGGTGTCCCACGAGCGACTGACCACGGGCGGAGCGGACGCCGGCCGACGCCTCTTCACGCGACTGGGGCTGCGGTGGACCCCGGCGAGCGCTCAGGAGCTCGCCGGCGGCGACGGCCCCGCGGTGGCGCCGGCGTCGGACGCCGGGCGCCTGCACCAGCTGGACCGTCCCCCCGCCCAGGTCGCCGGGGCGTGGCGACGCCAGATCGACCCGGAGCAGCTGGCGGAGATCGAGGCCGCGACGGCTGGCGTGCGCGCCCGGCTCGACGCCCTCGCCGACTGACCGTGCGGCCAGGCATCCGCCCGGGCAGGGCGTCGTCCCTTGCGGGCTCGTCGCCGTGGGCGATCGTGGGCGGATCCGAGCGGATCGGGGATGATGGCCGCAGTGTCGTCGGAAACCGCCGAGGCCCGCGCGCACCGGAGGTCGGATGAGACGGTCGGTCCTGGCCCGGGCGGTCGACCTCGACCCCATGGTCCCCTGGCTCCTGTCGATCACGCTCGGGGACGAGGTGCCCGACGGCGTCGTGCACCGCTTCCTCGCCGTCCCTGCGGCGGCGTCACCGCGGCTGCTGCTGCGGTCCGATCGACACCGCGCGGGTGCGCGCGCCGCCTGGCGGCAGGTCTCGTCGACCTCGTGGCGCTCCTCGGTGCGCCGTGCGGCCCTCACCGGTGCGCTGCTGGCCGGCGCCGCCAGGGTGGCGCCGGGGCGCGTCGTGACCTGGCGCGCCTCACCCGGTCCCGAGACCGTGGCGGCGCGCATCGCCGACCTCGTCGGCCGTCCCGTCGAGCTCGTCGCGGTGAGCCTCGGCCCGGTGAGGGCGAACCGCAAGCCCGTGCTCCAGCTGGCAGACCGGCACGGCCGCGACGTCGCGTGGGCCAAGCTGGGCCGCGACCCGCTGACCGCCCGTCTCGTCGAGCGCGAGCGGGTCGCGCTCGCGGAGGTCGGGCCGGCCCTGGGTGGGGTGCACGTGCCGCGGCTGCTCGGCGGCGGGAGCTGGGGCGGCGTGCAGGTGCTGGTGACGGCGCCCCTCCCGGCGCGCTCGTCGCGCGCGCTCGCCCGCGCCACGCTGGTGGAGACCGTGCGCGCCGTGCACGGGACGGCGGGCTCGACCGCCCAGGTCGCGCCGCGGTTGGGCGACCTCGTGAGGCATCCCCGGCTCGCGGACCTGGCGCAGCTCGCGGCCCGGGTCGACGGCACGCGGCACCAGCTCCGCCTGGGGGCCTGGCACGGTGACCTGCATGCCGGGAACCTCGGTGCTGCCCGCGACGGCCGCGCGATCCTGTGGGACTGGGAGCGATGGGAGGCCGGCGTGCCGCTCGGGGCGGACCTGCTCCACCACGACCTCCAGTCGTGGGTCGTCGCGGGTCGGATGCCCCGGGCCGCGGCCGCCGAGGCCCTCGTCCGGCGCGCCCCGGAGATCCTCGGCCCCCTCGGGGTCGGTGCGGCGGCCGCCGAGCGCGTGGTCGTGGACTACCTGGTCCGGCTCGCGGCGCGGTACGTCGAGGACCGCCAGCCGGAGAGTGGTGCGGCCGTCGGGGCCGTGGAACAGTGGATCTTCCCCGCGTTGCGCGGGGCCCTGTCGGAGAGGTGACGGATGTCGGCACGAGACATGCTCAAGCGCACGAGGAAGCCGTTGCTGGCGCTGACCGAGGCGACGGCGACCATGACGGCCGGGGCGCGGATGCGTCCAGACTTCCTCATCGTCGGTGCGCAGCGCTGCGGGACGACGTCGATGTTCAAGACCCTCGCGCAGCACCCCACGGTCGCCGTGCCGTTCCTGCGCAAGGGGGTGCACTACTTCGACATGCACTACGACCGCGGCATGCCCTGGTACCAGGGGCACTTCCCGATCCGCGCCACGTCCGCACTCCGGCGCCGTGGTGGGCCGCGCCCGGTGACGGGTGAGTCGAGCCCGTTCTACTCGTTCCACCCGCTCGCGGCGGAGCGCATCGCGCGGGACCTGCCGGGCATCAAGCTGATCATGCTCCTGCGGGACCCGGTCGAGCGGGCCTACTCGGCGCACAGCCACGAGCTGGCCCGGGGCTTCGAGACCGAGCCGTTCGAGCGGGCGATCGCGCTGGAGGCCGAGCGTCTCGCCGGCCAGCGCGAGCGGATGATCGCGGAGCCCTCCTACGTCAGCTTCGACCTGCAGCACCACGGCTACCTCACCCGTGGGCACTACGTCGACCAGGTACGTCGCATCGAGGCGCTCGTCGGTCGGGAGCGGCTGCACGTCGTCGACGCGCAGGACTTCTTCGAGCGGCCCGAGTCGGAGTTCCGCGGCGTGCTGGACTTCCTGGGCCTGCCGTGGGTGGACGGCGTCGCCTTCGAGAAGCACAACGCCCGGCGGCGCTCACCGATGGACGCGGCCCTGCGCGCGGAGCTCACCGCGCACTTCGAGGCCTCCGATGCCGCACTCGCGCAGTGGTGGGGCCGCACGCCGTCCTGGATGCGCTGAGGGCTGGTCCGCGGGGCTCAGCCGCGCGCGGCGGGCCGTGGTCGCAACGCCCCGACCACGAGGTCGAGCTGCAGCACGCGCCGGCCGGCGTAGAGCGCCCCGGCGTACAGGACGACGCCGCCGCCGAACGCGGCGCCCAGGACCGCCGTCGGTGCCGCGAGGACCGTGGCCAGGCCGAGCGGGAGCAGGAAGCAGGCGACCGAGGCGGTCATGGCCCAGGCCCAGGCACGGCCGAACGGGGAGAGCTGCACGGTCCGGCGCACCTGCCACAGCCCGAGCAGGTTGCGGGTGGCGACCGACGCGGCCCAGGCCACGGCCGCCCCGACGATCCCCCAGCGGGGGATGAGCAGCAGGCACAGCCCGAGGTCGGTGACCAGGGCCACCGCGGCGTTCGCCAGGCTGGTCGTGCTGCGGCCGGCCATGAGCAGCACGGTGTCGAGGGTCCCGAAGGCCGAGCCGAGCATCATCGCCGCGGCCATGACGACGACGACGGTCATGGTGTCGTCCGTGCGGTACTCCGCACCGAAGACCGACAGGTAGGCACCGGCCGCTGCCGCCACCGAGGCGTAGACCGGCCAGGTCGCCAGCACGCCCCATGCGGTGGAGACCTGGAAGACGCGGCGGGCGCCCGCGAGATCGTGGTCGGCGAGCATCGCGGCGATCCTCGGCTGGAGCGCCTGCTGGATGGCGTTCGCGGCGAACTGGCCCAGCGGGACGAACCGCGTGGCGACGGTGTAGGCGGCCGCGGCCGTCGGTGACAGCAGCGCGGCCACGATGAGGATGTCGCTGCGCTGGAGCGCGAGCTGCAGCACCTGAGCGATGCCGCGGGCCCAGGTGAAGGACCAGAACTCGCGCACGATCGCCGCGCGCTCCGGCCGCGCCGCGCCATCGGTCCCGAGCCGTCGGACGAGGACGCGCAGCGCCCAGATGCCGGCTGCGGCGGTGACCAGGTAGGGCAGCACCCACGAGAGCGTGAGGCCCAGCAGGCCTCCGTGCGCCGCCGCGACCAGCAGGACGCCCGCCACCTGCATCAGCGGCCGGGCGATCCGGTCCAGCACGACGGTGAACCGCATGTTGCCGAAGGCCCGCGTCCCGCCGAGGGCGAACTCGCCGAGGGCGGCGAGCGGCAGGGCGACCCCCAGGGCGCGGACGGTCGCCACGCTCGCGTCGCCCCGCAGCCCGAGCAGCGCGGCCAGCGGCTCGGCACCCACGAGGAGGGCGGCGCCGAGCGCGAGGCTCGCGAGGACGACGGGTCGGCGGGCCACGGAGACGCAGGTGCGGATGTCCTCGGCCCGGCCGTGGGCCAGGAAGCGCTGGACGAACCGCACCAGGCCGGTGTCGGTCCCGAGCATGGCCAGCCCGAGCAGGATGATGAACAGGCTCGTCGCGGTGAAGTAGTGACCTGCGACCTGCGACGGGAAGGAGTTCGTCACGGCGATGACCAGCGCGAACCCCGCCACGGCGGTGACGGCGGCGCCGGCAAGGTTGGCCAGTCCGCCCCGGGCTACGTGGGTGAGCTGTGCGCGGTGGTCGTCCGAGCGGTGACCGGCAGCCTCATCCACGCGAGACCCACGGGACGGCGGACGACGTCACCTGCCGTCCGTCGCCGCGGGCCCCGACGGAGATCGAGTCGTCGGCACCTGTCCCGGTGTCGTCCGCGGGGTCGGAGCGCGGGTCGTCACCCCTGTCCTGGCGGGACGGAGGCGCCTCGCCGGCACCCTCGGGCGACCCGGCGTCGTCGGCCGGCGCGGGCGCGGCCACGGGCCGGTCCGGCTCGGCCTGGTCGGGGTCGCCCTCGTCCGACGGCGTCTCGACGTACGGGCCGGCGGCCGCGCCGGCCGCAGCGGTGTCCTGCCCCGCGGTCCGCGGGACCCCGGACGGCACCGTCGCGTGCCCCGCCCTGCGCGCGAGCGTCCACGGCCCGATGCCGTGTCGCACGTCCGTGTCGATGGCGACCACCCCGAGGAGGGTCGCGCCGGTGGTGTAGCACGCACTGACCACCGACCGGAGCGCCGCGGCGTGCGTCTCGTGGAGCCGGGCCTCGAGGACCACGTGGCGCGCCGCGGCCGCCATGACCCGGCCGAGCTCTGAGTCCGCGTCGTCGGCGTGCAGGATGATGAGGTCGCACCGTGCCGAGAGCTGACGGAACACCTCGTCGACGGCGGGTCCGCGCAGCGCGAGCGCTGCGGGGTCCAGCTCGCTGCCGGTCGGGAGCACCAGCACGCCGTCGCTGGCCTCGAGGAGAGTGGGTTCGACGTCCGCACCGCCGCGGATGAGCTGGCTGAGGGTGCCCGTGGTCGGCGTCGCTCCACCGGGCAGGTGCAGCCGGGTGGTGGTGTCCACGAGGATCGTCCGGAGTCCGGCGCGACCCATGGCGCGCGCCAGCGGGACGGAGAGCGTCGTGCTGGCCGGTTCCGCCGACGCCATGAGGACCATGTGGTGCGACTCGCCGGAGAGGTAGGAGAGCACCCGACGCCGGAGGTCGGGGATCTCGGCCGGCAGGCCCTCGTCCCACGGGGACAGCGTCATCGGCACGTCGGGCAGCACCGCAAGGGTCCGCAGGTGCAGCGACGTCAGGTCACTCGTGCTGCGGACGGGCCAGTTCCGGTGCCAGCGGACGAAGGCCGCACCGATCACCAGAGCGCCGGCGAGGCCGGCAGCTGCGAACGGGAGCAGCGCGGCCAGCGAGAGCGGCGACGCCGGCTCCAGCGTCGCCAGCACGACCACCTGACCGGCGTCCAGCGTGGTGGCGGCGAGATCTGCCACCTGGGCGTTGAGCGTGGTGAGCTGCGACGTCAGGGTCTGGATCCGCGCGCTGAGCAGCGTGGCCTCCGAGCCGCCCGCCTCGGCCGCCGCGAGCTCCGTCGCGAGGCCCGTGAGCTCCTCCTGGCGCACCGTGATCTGGTCCTCGAGGAGCCCGCGCTGGGCGTCGATCGAGGCCTGGGCCCGCGTCGTGCGGAACTCCAGGAAGGTCTCGGCGAACGACTGGGCCGCCGCGACGGCGCGGTCGGGGTCCTCGTCCTCGAACGTGACCTTGAGGATCTGCGTGTTGGTGAGCACCGAGACCGAGACGCCCGCGAGGAGGTCCCTGGGGTCGCCGGCCCAGGCCAGCGACGTGGCGACGGCCTCGACGACGGCGTCGGAGCGCATGACCTGGGCCTCGGTGGTCAGGTTGATGAGGTCCTCGCCGGACCCGCCCGGCCGGTAGGCGTTGCCCTCCAGCGGGTTGAGCAGGATGGTCGACGTCGCGGTGCTGACCGCCGGCAGGGAACCGGCCGCGAGGTACCCCCCGACGCCGCCGAGTGCCGCAGCGATCACGGTCGCCACCACGGCGCGCCGGGTCATGAAGGCGCGGGCGCTGGGCGGGCCTGGTCGGCTGGCTGAGCTCTGCACGTGCGGACCTTTCGTCGGACGTCAGGCGTTCATGGTAGATCGGGGCGGTGGTCGCGGGGCGCGGGTGGCCGAGGACTAGATGCCGTGGCCCCGTTTGTGGAGGGTGTCCATCACCCGCTCGGCGGACACCAGCCGCAGGGCGACCGCAGCGGCGATCCATGCGCGCGGCTCGGTGAGGTGCAGCCGCACCACGCGGCGGGAGACCGCGAGGCTCTCCTTGCGGCGCCCGAGCGCAGCCAGGGCGAACGCCCGCTGGCCGAGGAGGCGCGCGAGCCCGTGCCGGTCTGCGCTGAGCACGGGGTGCTTGGCGATCGCGTACTCGTTCCAGTCGATGATCGTCTGCCAGCGCCGCGAGAACAGGGACTGACCCCACTGCACGCGCACGAGGGGCTCGGGGACCACGGCGACGGGTCCCGCCTGGGCGGCGCGCAGGATCCAGTCGTAGTCCTCGCCGTAGCTCCCGGGGATCGCCTCGTCGACCAGGCCGATGGTGCCGAGGAGCGCGGTGCGTCGCACCATGACGCTGGAGGGGTGGGCCTCCATGACGCGCCGCCTGGCCAGCTTCGCGAGCGTCACGTCGCCCGGCTGGGGGACGCGGTCGACCTCGCGATCGGCGTAGAGCACGGTGATGCCTGTCACGACCGTGAGGGCTGCCTCGTCGGCCAGCGCCTCGACCTGCAGCCGGACCTTGCGCGGTGCCCAGGAGTCGTCGTCGTCGCAGAACGCGACGAGGTCCCCGTGCGCGGCGAGGATGCCCGTGTTGCGGGCGCCGGCCAGGCCGGGGGTGCGCTCGACGTTCGCCACGACCCGAACGGTCCGCCCGGGGGTCTCGTCGACGAGGTCCAGGTCCGGCGTCGACTGGTCGAAGACCACCACGCACTCGATCGGGCCCGCGTAGTCCTGCGCCCGCACGGAGTCCAGGGCGACCCGGAGGAGCTCAGGGCGGTGGTGGGTGGCGATGACCACCGTGACCAACGGCAGGGCGCGCGCAGGCGGTGGCTCGGGGGATCGCTCGTCGCTGCCGGTCATGCGGGCTCCTCGGTGCTGGTCTCGGACGGTCGGGTCGGAGTCGGTGGGGGCGGCGGGAGACGCCGTCGCGAGGCGCGATGGTCGGGGCGACGGCGGGTCGTCAGTCCCGCGCCGACGAGCCCGAGCAGGAGAGCCAGTGCGCCGACGCTGGCGACGGGCACCTCCACCTCTTTGCGGACCCGCTCGCTGACGGCGTCGCGCAGGGTCTCTCCGGCCACCGTCGGGGTGAGCGACACCTGGGCGATGTAGGTGCGGATCCGGGTCTCGGCGACGGCGAGGTCGGCGTCCGCGGACCCACCTGCCGCGGTCGCCCCGGCCAGGACGTGCGCGAACTGGTCCTCGAGCGACCGCAGCACCTGCTCACGGCGCAGGGCGAGGTAGCCGCTGCGCACCTCGAGGTAGCTGTTGGCGATCGCCTGGACCACCTCCTCCGCCCGTTGCCGGTCGGTGTCGCGGTACTCGAGGTTGACGATGGCGGTGTTGGACGTGGCGGTGACGATGATCTGCCGGCGAAGGGCCGCCTGCTCGTCTGCGTCGTCGCTGATCGCCGAGAGGGTCGCAGCCGAGACGACGAGCGCAGCCTCCGTGTCGATGGTGATCGCGTCCTTCTTGCGCGCTGCACCCGTCGACGGGTCGATGGTCACGGGCACGGGCGTCAGGAGCAGCGAGCTCCTGGCGGCGTACTCGGTCGGCTGGGTCGCGGCGACCGCGCCTCCCGCCACGAGCCCCGCCAGGGTGAGCCCGACCACGGGGCGCCAGCCGTCAAGCCCACGGTCGACGACGTCACGCAGCGCGTGATCGGTCTCCCAGCCGCGGCCCGCACCCTCGCGCCAGGCCAGCGCGAGCGCCACCATGACGGTGAAGAACGGCATGCCGAGGGTGTCGTACACCGGCAGGGTGACGGTGAAGGAGAGGAGGGACACCACCGCGATCGCCTCGATCGTCGAGCGAGACCGCCAGTGGGCTCGCGCCCTGCGCAGGAGGAAGAGCAGGAAGAACACCGTGCCGACCAGGCCCTGGGCGAAGATCACCGTCCACAGGAGGCCCTGGGTGCCGAGCGGTGGGACACCGCAGGCCGAGCAGTCCGGTGTGGAGCCGGACGCGATCGAGGCGAAGCCGCCCTGGACGTCCCTCGTGCTGCCGAACCCCATCACGGGCGATCCCTCCGCCGTGCTCGTCACGGTCAGGACGAGGAGATCGGCGCGACGATCGTTGCTGTGCGCGTTGTTGAGCCGCTCCAGGGTGTCCTCCGCCAGCGGGCTCGCAAGGAACGCCGCGCCGGCGAGCACGAGGACGATGAGCGACACGAGGAAGGACCTGAGGTGCCCGCGCAGTGCGAGGCGCACGAAGCCGTACACGGCCGCGACGGCCAGGGCCGCCCACAGGGCGCGGTTGAGGGAGTAGACGACCGGGACCACGCCGGCGATGAGCACCGCCGGAGCGGCCCATCGGCGCCACCCCGCACCGCGTCGTAGCCATGAGGCCAGGAAGAACGGCAGGAAGAGCGCGAAGTTGGCGCCCCACGAGTTGGCGTACGCGAACGGCGCGATCGGTCGGGCCGCGTCGTGGCCGAGGAACGTGGAGGCGCTCGCCGCCTGAGGGTGCACGAGCTGCTGGACGAAGGGGTTGCTCGCCAGCCCGCCCGGCAGCACCATCTCGACGAGCGAGCGCACCTCGAAGCCCGGGGCGAAGGTGCCCAGGAGGCCACCGCCGACGGTGATGACGAACATCACGCCCATGAGGTCGACGACCCGACGGGTCGGCACAGAGCGCTCGTCCGCGGCCCGCAGCCACAGCAGCACCACGGTGATGGCGAGGTACCACGCCAGCCGGTAGGCCCACACGAGGATCCGCGACGGCCCACCCCCGGGGACGGCCCCGGGGGCGTCGACCCAGAGCATGAGGCCGCTGCCGAGTGCCCACAGGAGGAACAGCCCCCACCACAGGGCGCCGCGCGGCAGCCGGACGTCCCTGCTCCTGGCCAGCTGCAGGCCCATCACGGCGGCGATCGCCAACGGCAGCAGCTCGCTCAGGCCGAGGATCCACCACACGGGGAAGCCGAGGACGAGCACGGCGAGGGGCCGGATGCTGAACACGGAGGACTCCGCCGCCGCACCACCCGGGCGGGCCGCGCCGCCCCTGGGGCGCGCGGTGGCTGCACGCTCCAGCACGACGGCCATCGGACCTCCACCTCGTCGAGCGGCCGGCTGCGCTCGACCTGGCCCCAGTCTGCGCCCTCGGTGGTGCCGAGTCCCGCACGGCAGGACAAGTTCACCCGAAGTGCCCCGCACCGGGTGAAATCTCGCGGATCACCCGATCAGCGCACGAAATGTCCGGATTGCCCGCATACCATGGGATCGCGGCTTGCGCCAGGGACGAGCCACGAGGTCTGGAGCGACCATGCGCAAGTGGACTGCCGGGCTCGTCGCCACGGCGATGACCCTCACCGGGATGCTCCTCGCCGGGGTCTCGCCGGCAGCGGCCGTGCAGGTGGCCCAGGACCAGGTGGTCAGCGACAACCCGGTCGGGTTCACCCCGCACGTGCTCGACGGGGAGGTCGACTCGATCGCGCAGGTCGGCAACCTCATCATCCTCGGCGGCAGCTTCACCCGCGTGCGCAGCGCCGCCGACGCCACGGAGATCGCCCGACGCAACCTCGTGGCCTTCGACGCCACCACGGGTGTCATCAGCGAGACGTTCAACCCGTCGCCGGACGGCGCCGTGACCACGGTCATCCCGTCCGCGGACGGGACCAGCGTCTACGTCGGTGGTGCCTTCAACACGATCTCCGGCCAGACGCGTCGCAAGGTCGCGCAGGTCTCCGTGACGACGGGCGCCAACGTCGTGGGCTTCCGCAACGTCGCAGCCAACGGGAAGGTCACCGACCTCCGGCTCGTCGGCAACCGGCTCTGGGTCGCCGGGGCGTTCACGTCGATCGCGGCCACCGCCCGCCCGGCGCTCGTGACGCTCAACGCCACCACGGGCGCCTACGACCCCTACATGAGCCTGACCGTGCAGGGCGTGCACAACGGCGGGACCACCACCGTCGCGAAGATCGACGTCACACCGGACGGCAGCCGCCTCGTCGCGATCGGCAACTTCGACAACGTGTCCGGCACGGCCGGGCACCAGGCGTTCATGCTCGACCTCACCGGGCCGTCCGCCGCGATGGCGAACTGGGGCACCACCTTCTACACGTCGACCTGCGCGTCGGTGTTCAGCACCTACCTGCGGGACCTGGACATCTCGCCGGACGGCACCTACGTCGTCATCTCCACGACCGGCGGCTACCGCGGCACGACGACGTCCTGCGACACCACGGCGCGGTTCGACCTGGCGCGCACCGGGACCGGCATCCGCCCCGAGTGGATCAACTACACGGGTGGCGACACGACCTATGCCGTGGCCATCACCGGCGCGGCGGTCTACGTGGGCGGGCACATGCGCTGGCAGAACAACCCGTTCGCCTCCGACACCGCCGGCGCCGGCTCGGTGGCCCGCGACGGCATCGCCGCCCTCGACCCGAGCAACGGGCTGCCGCTGACCTGGAACCCGGGCCGCACGCGCGGCGTCGGCGTCTTCGACATGCTCGCCACGCCCACGGGCCTGTGGGTGGGCTCGGACACGGACCGGATCGGGGCGTCCGAGTACCACGGCCGCATCGCGTTCCTGCCGCTCGCCGGGGGGACGACGGTCCCGACCACGACGACCCCGAGCCTGCCGGGCGCGGTGGTCCTCCTGGCGCCCGCCGCCGCCGCCGAGCCGACCTCGGTCCTGTACCGGGTGAACGCCGGCGGCGCCGTCGTGGCCAGCAGCGACGGCGGGCCCACGTGGACCGCCGACACCTCGTCCACGAGCGTCTACCGCACCAGCGGCAGCACCGCCGCGACCTGGGCCGCGGGGGTCGACACGACCGCTGCCGTGCCGAGCACCACCCCCAACGCGGTGTTCTCCTCCGAGCGCAACGACCCGAGCTCGTCGCCCGACATGCAGTGGACCTTCCCCGTGGCCGCCGGGACGCCGATCCAGGTGCGGCTCTACTTCGCCAACCGGTCCACGGCCACGCAGCTGCCGGGGCAGCGGGTCTTCGACGTGTCGCTCGACGGCGTGCTCGCGCTCGACGACTACGACATCGCCGCCGAGGTCGGCACCCACCGCGGGACGATGAAGGCGTTCGACCTCGTCAGCGACGGCTCGGTGAACATCGCCTTCGGTCGGGTGGTCAACAACCCGCTCGTCAACGCGATCGAGATCGTGCGGACCGACGGCGTGCCGGCCACCGCGACGCGGGTGGTCCGGACCACGCAGTTCACCGGCACGGCGCTCGGTGCCTCCACCGACGCGAGCGGTGTCGTGGACTTCGCCGGGGTGCGCGGGGCGTTCATGGTCAACGGTGTCGTGTACCTGGCGTCCGCCAACGGCAGCCTCGTGCGGCGCACGTTCGACGGTGCCACCTGGGGCGCTCCGGCGGCGGTCAGCACGTCCGACCTCATCACGCCGCTCGTGGCATGGCACGACGCCGCGTCGCGACTGACGGGCGTGTTCTACGACAACGGCCGGATGTACTACACGGTCTCGGGCGGCACCACCCTGCGGATGCGCTACCTCACCACCGAGAGCGGCGTCATCGGCGCGCAGGAGTTCACCCAGGCCTCCGTCGCGGGGGTCGACCTGGCGAACGTCAAGGGCATGTTCCTCGCGTCCGGCTGGCTCTACCTCGTGCAGCCGAGCGGCGCGCTCCAGCGCGTCCAGTGGGCCGACGGCGCGATGGTGGCCGGCACCGTCGTGACGGCGTCGGGTCCGGCCGTCGACGGCACGTCGTGGCTCTCGGCCGCGCCGTTCGTCTATCAGGCGGCCGATGGCTCGGCTGCCAACTTCCCGCCGGACGCGCAGCAGAGCGTCACGTGCGCCGACCAGGTGTGCTCCTTCTCGTCGGCGGCCTCCGTCGACCCGGGCGGCGCCATCGTCAGCCACGCGTGGTCCTTCGGTGACGGGACGACGAGCACCGACGCCGAGGCGACGCACACCTACGCGGCCGCCGGAACCTACGACGTCACCCTCACGGTGACCGACGCCCAGGGTGCGACGGACTCCGTGACGGAGCAGGTCTCGGTGACGTTCGTCGACCAGACCCCCGTCGGGTCGTTCACAGCGACCTGCACGAGCCGGGTCTGCTCGTTCGACGCCTCGGCGTCGACGGACGCCGAGGGCCCGCTCGCCGGGTACGCCTGGGACTTCGGCGACGGCCTGACGGCGAGCGGTGCGACCGCGAGCCACACCTTCGGTGCCGACGGGTCGTTCGACGTCGTCCTGACGGTGACGGACGCGGTCGGCGGGACGGACACCGAGACCCAGACGGTCGAGGTGGCGTACGTCTTCAGCCCGCCGGTGGCGTCGTTCACCACGTCCTGCGCCCAGCTGGCCTGCGCGTTCGACGCGGCTGCGTCGAGCGACGCCGACGGGCCGATCGTGGCCTACGCGTGGACGTTCGGTGACGGTGGCACGGGCACGGGCGCCGCCCCGAGCCACGGCTTCCCGCTGAGCGGCAGCTACGCCGTCACGCTGACGGTCACCGATGCCCAGGGCGCCACGGCGACCAGCACGGCGACGGTGGACGTCGCGGCCGACGGGATCGAGTTCGTCGGCGCGGCCGCCGTGAACCGCAGCGCGACGACCTTCCCCGTCGCGGTCCCGGCGTCGGCCACGGTCGGCGACGTCATGGTGCTGCTGTTCTCGGGCAACTCGACGGCGGTGACGGTCGGCGACCCCGCGGGATGGCAGCCCGTGGCCGGCGGGAGCTCGACGAACGGCGTCATCGGCCGGGTGTGGACACGGACCGTCGCCGCGGGAGACCTGGGTGGCTCCGTGACGGTCACCGCGAGCGCGATCCTCAAGGGTGACGCGTCCCTGCTGGTCTACCGGGGTGTGGACCCCGCGGCACCGGTGTCGGCCTCGGCGATCGCCTTCGACTCCGTGACCTCGGCCGCTCACACGACGCCGCAGGTCGCCGGCGTCGCGGACGGCGTGCTGGTCTCCTACTGGGGCGAGAAGTCGTCTGCGACGACGACGCTCGTGCTGCCGGTGGACGTCGCGCTGCGTGCCTCGTCGACGGGAACCGGGAGCGGCCGCGTGACGGCTGCGGCCGGCGAGACCCGGATCGCGGTCGCCGGGACCGTCGGCGGCCTGACCGCGACGGCGGACTCCGCCAGCAGCAAGGCGTTCATGGCGTCGATCGTCCTGCGGCCGGCTCCCTGACGTCGCGGTCGCCGGTCAGGGGTGCTGCAGGTCGACGACGAGGGTCGCACCGTCCACGGTCACCGTGAAGGGCACCTGCGTGCTGGCCCCGACACCGAAGGTGAGGGTCCCGCCGAGGTTGGTCACGAGCACGATCTGGCGGACCACCGGCAGGCCGAACGTCTCGTTGGTGACGACGTCGGGGGCCGTCGTCCCCTCGGGGCCGGGTGCGGAGCTCGTGAAGGTCACCGACAGCGCGGCGGAGCCCGCGAGCAGCACGGCCTCGTCCTCGGCGCGTTCCATGACGTCCACGTAGCGGACGTCGTACCCGGGGACGAGGCCGTCGGCGAACTCGAAGCGGACCTGGTCCGACGTCGCCGCCGACCGCGCGGTGACGCTCGTGAGCCGACCGGCCACCTCGCTCGTGACGGACCGGGGGGCCGTGCTCAGGGTCTCGGGCGCCACGGGGTCGAGGGTGGGCGCCGGGGTGACGGTGGGTACCGGGGCCGGGGTCTCGGGGGGAGCCCCGTCCCCGCCGGGGCTCCCGGTGGCGACGGTGCCGGACGGTGCGGGTGCGGGTCCCCCGGTGCAGGCCGTGAGGGTGGCGGGCAGCAGCACGAGGCAGGCCGTCGCGGCGACCGCCGCGGCCAGGGGCCGCAGTCGTGCCCGGTCCCGGCGGCGCACGCTCCTCCGGCTCATCCGGCCGGGCCCCCCCGGGGGGCGGCGGCGCCCGTGGTGAGGTGCGCGACGACGGCGTCGACAGCCTCCGCCACCGACGTCACGCTCGTGTCGATGGTGAGGTCGGCGTCGTCGGGCACCTCGTACGGGTCGTCGATCCCGGTGAAGCCGACGATCTCGCCGGCCCTGGCCTTGGCGTACAGCCCCTTGCGGTCTCGCGCCTCGCACACCTCGAGCGGGGTCGAGACGTGCACGAGGACGAGGCGGCCCGCCGGCTCGATGAGGGCGCGCATCGCGGCGCGGGTGGCGGCGTACGGCGCGATCGGTGCGCAGACGGCGAGGCCGCCGTGCCGGGCCACGAGGGCCGCGACCCAGGCGATGCGCAGCAGGTTGGTGTGGCGGTCCGCGGGGGAGAACCCGAGGCCGGCGCTGAGGTGGCGCCGCACCTCGTCGCCGTCCAGGAGGGTGACCTGACGGTCGTCGGTGCGCAGCAGGTGGTCGGTGAGCGCCCGGGCGACCGTCGACTTGCCCGAGCCGGACAGCCCCGTCAGGAGCACCACGACGCCGTCGCCCCGTGCGTGCGCGGCGGTGGCGCCCGTGTGGTCGACGACCTCCGCCTGCCCGGCGAACGCCCGGAGCACCACGTCCCGCGCGGGCTGACCCGTGCGCGGCAGGACGAGCAGCTGCGCCGGGCGGACGTCCGGCCCAGCGCAGGCGCGGTCGACGGCGTCGATCAGCCGCAGGACCGTGCGTTCGTCGGTCCCGGCGTCGACGACGGCGACGGGCTGCACGGGCCCGGGCGGCACGGGCCCGGGCTCACGCGGCCCCGGGGCGGCGGAGAACGCGACGACCGTGCGGGTCTGCGCCGGGGCGGGGCCGGTGACGCGGCGGGACCGGGCCACACCGTCCTCGACGGGCCGCTCGGGCGTGAGCGGCCCGCGCACCTCGAGGCTGCTGCCCACCCGCGCGGAGGAGGTGACCGTCAGCCGGGCCACGGGGGTGCCCCCACGATCCTCGAGGAGCACGTGCTCGCCGGGCGGCACGGGTCCGTCGTCGTGCAGCAGCAGCGGCATCTGCGGGTCACCGGCCAGCCCCGCCAGATACAGCTCCGTCGCGGCGAGCTCGTCGTCGGACAGCACGTGGTGGCGGGTCACTCGGCGGCCTCGAGGGTCGGTGGCTGCCCTCGGCTGTCCTCGGGCGGCCTCCTGCGGTCCTCGCGGGTGGCCAGCGCAGGGAACCCGTGCCGGATCCGGACCGCCATCCACAGCGGCGGTGCGACGAGCAGCGTCCCGAGCAGCACCATGGCGGCCTGGGCGTTCGGCATCCCGAGGAGCTTGAGCGCCGAGGCGAGCAGCACGAAGGCCAGCGCCCGCCGGACCCAGCCGCCGCGCAGGCGCGCGGAGAGGTGGGCACCGATCCACACACCGGGGATGCTCCCGAGGAGCAGCGGTGCGGTGATGAGGAGGTCGAGGTCACCGAACAGCGCGTGGCCGATGGCTGCCGACGTCACGAGCGGGACCGCCTGCAGCAGGTCGGTCCCGACGAGCTGGCTCGCCTTGAGCCCCGGGTACAGGAGCATCAGCCCGATGATGATGAGCGACCCCGAGCCGACGGACGTCATGCCGACGACGAGGCCGCCGAGCGCGCCGAGGGCGATGGTCGGCAACGGCTTCGGGGTCACGACCGGCGGCCCGGCAGGGAGCGGCGCCGCGCGACCGTCCTTCTTGCGGGCCCGCTCCACCAGGCGGATGTAGGCCCGGACGGTCAGGCCGAGTGCCGTCACCAGCAGCGCGACACCCAGCGCGACGGTGATGACCGACTGGACGCGCTCGCCGTCCCCGAGCGCGCGCAGGATCAGCACGCCGACGAAGGCGGACGGGACCGAGCCGAGGGCGAGCCAGCCGACCAGACGGAGGTTGACCGTGCCGTGCCGCAGGTGCACCACGGATCCGACGGGCTTCATCACGGCGCTCGCCACGAGGTCGCTGGACACCGCCGTCAGGGGCGGGACGTTGAAGAAGAGGACCAGCACCGGCGTCATGAGCGCGCCGCCGCCCATGCCGGTGAGGCCCACGACGATGCCGATGCCGAAGGCCGCGGCGGTGAGAGCGAGATCCACCTGCACAGACTGCCCGCTTTGCGTCCCGGAGTCGCCCCAGATGTCCCATTTCACCCGATTGCGCGGTGCCCCGATGTCCGGGAGTCTGTCCGGATGAGAGCCACGGTCCCGCTCGTGGCGGTCGGTGCGGTCGGTGCCGTTGCCCTGCTCGTCGTGCTCAACCAGCGTCCGACCGGGGGCGACGACGTCCGGGTGTCGTTCGACGAGCCGTCGGTGGACGTCATCACGGAGGTCGTCGTGAGCGGCTCTGCCGCCGTCGATGGTGTCGTCGTCCCCGACGGGGGAGCTGTCCGCCAGGTGGACGGGGCGCCCGGGGAGGGGAGCGCCGCAGCGTTCCCGGCGCGGGGGCAGCCGGCGGCCGTGGTCGTGCTCCGCAACGCGGGCGCGACGGACCGGCTCGCGCCGGGGACGGGCGCCTTCGCCTTCGGCGCCGACATCCGCACGGACGTCGAGCCCGACACCGACGGCGACAACATCGTGCAGCGAGGGCTGTGGCAGGACGACGGGCAGTACAAGCTCCAGCTCGACTACGGCACCGTGAGCTGCACGGTGGCGGGCACGGCCGGGCGGGTGCTCGTCGAGGTCGCCGAGGCCATCGAGCCGTCGGTCTGGTACCGCGTGGCGTGCGAGCGCGACGGCGACACCCTGCGCCTGACCGTCGAGCGGCCGGACACCGGGGTGGTGCGGGAGGCGACGGGCAGCGGTCCCATCGGAGCGGTGGGCATGGCTGACGCGAGCAGCCCGCTGAGCATCGGCGGCAAGGTCGGTGCGGACGGGCAGGTCGTCGAGCACCCGGACCAGTTCAACGGCGCGGTGGACAACGTCTTCGTGCGGATCGACTGAGCGTCGGCCGGGGTCGGCACCGGCTGGCTCGGCCGGCTCGGCCGGGGGGTGTCGGTGCGCTTCGTAGACTGAGGCCGGCCCGTGGGGCCCGCCCCGACCAGGGAAGCTCTGCCTGACGAAGGAACGATGAACCTCTCCGGCCTCCTGCCCGTGCTCGCCTCCGACCCCGCCGTCGGGCGACTCCTCGGCGCTGCGCTCGCCCCCGTCCCCGCTGCCAGGGACGCGGAGATCGACGTCGTGGCGCCCGCCGGGACGCGGCCCGCGCTGCTCGCGAGCCTGCTCACGGGCCCCGCGTCCGCGGCTCCGGGTGCTGGCCGTCCGCCGGGCCTCGTGGTCGCCGTCGTCGCCACCGGCCGGGAGGCAGACGAGCTCGCGGCCGCGGTGCGCTGCTACCTGCCGGCGCAGGCCGACGCCGTCGCCGTGCTGCCGGCCTGGGAGACGCTGCCGCACGAGCGGCTCTCCCCGCGCAGCGACACCGTCGCGCGCCGGCTCGCGGTGATGCGGCGCCTGGCCCACCCCACGCCGGACGGCGGGGCCGGTCCGGTGCGCGTGCTCGTGGTGCCCGTCCGTGCGCTGCTGCAGCCCGTCGTCGAGGGGCTCGGGGAGCTGGTGCCCGTGGCGTTGCGGGCCGGTGACACCGCCGACCTCGACGCCGTGGTGGCGAGCCTGGTCGCCGCCGCGTACACCCGGGTGGACATGGTCGAGCGGCGCGGCGAGTTCGCCGTGCGCGGCGGCATCCTCGACGTCTTCGCCCCGACGGAGGACCACCCCCAGCGCATCGAGCTGTGGGGGGACCAGGTCGAGGAGATCCGCTGGTTCGCGGTCGCCGACCAGCGCAGCCTCGAGGTCGCCACCGACGGGCTGTGGGCGCCGCCGTGCCGCGAGATGCTCCTCACCGACACCGTGCGCGAGCGCGCCGCGGCGCTCGTCGAGCAGCTGCCCGGCGCCACCGAGATGCTCGAGAAGATGGCCCATGGCATCGCCGTGGAGGGGATGGAGTCCCTGGCACCCGCCCTCGTGGACCGCATGGTCCCCGTCCTGGACCTGCTCGACGACGCCCTCGTGGTGGTGGTCGACCCCGAGCGCGTGCGCCGCCGTGCGCACGACCTGCAGGCCACGACGGAGGAGTTCCTCCAGGCGGCGTGGACCTCCGCCGCCGCGGGCGGGAGCACCCCGATCGACCTGCGCGCCGCGTCCTTCGCCGGGTACGCGGCCACGCGCGAGCACGCGCTGTCGCGCAGCCAGGGCTGGTGGACGCTGTCCGGGTTCACCCTCGCCGCGGCAGACGACGGCACGGCGGAGGCCGCGAGCGAGCCGGACCCCGACGGGTCGCTCGTCCTCGACGCGCGTGACGTCCCCGGCTACCACGGCGACGTCAGCCAGGCGCTGAGCGACCTTCGCGGCCTCCAGCGCGAGGGCTGGTCCGTGGTCCTCACCGCCGAGGGGCACGGCCCGGCGCAGCGCATGGTCGAGCAGCTGGCGGCCGTGGACGTCCCGGCCCGGCTGGTCTCCGCGGTCGACGGCGAGCCCGAGGCCGGCATCGTCCTGGTCACCGTCGCGCCCACAGCCCGCGGCTTCCGGGCACCGGGCCTGCGCCTCGCGGTGCTGTCGGAGCAGGACCTCACGGGCCGCGCCGGCGTCTCCACGCGGGACATGCGCGCGATGCCCTCGCGGCGCCGCAGCATGGTCGACCCGCTCGCGCTGCGGCCGGGGGACTACGTGGTGCACGAGCAGCACGGCGTCGGCCGGTTCGTCGAGCTCGCGGCCCGGACCATCGGCTCCGGCCCGGCGGCCGGCACGCGCGAGTACCTCGTCATCGAGTACGCCGCCGCGAAGAAGGGCCAGCCGGGGGACCGGCTCTACGTTCCGACGGACCAGCTCGACCAGGTGACCCGCTACGTCGGCGGCGAGGCACCCTCCCTGCACCGGATGGGCGGAGCGGACTGGGCCAAGACCAAGGGCCGCGCGCGCAAGGCGATCCGCGAGATCGCCGCGGAGCTCATCCAGCTCTACTCGGCGCGCATGGCGAGCCCGGGCTTCGCGTTCTCGCCGGACACCCCGTGGCAGGGCGAGCTCGAGGACGCGTTCTCCTTCGTGGAGACGCCGGACCAGCTCGTCACCATCGACGAGGTCAAGGCCGACATGGAGAAGTCGGTGCCGATGGACCGGCTGGTCTGCGGCGACGTGGGCTACGGCAAGACGGAGATCGCCGTCCGCGCGGCGTTCAAGGCGGTGCAGGACGGCAAGCAGGTGGCCGTCCTCGTGCCGACGACGCTGCTGGTCCAGCAGCACCTGGACACCTTCACCGAGCGGTACGCGCAGTTCCCCGTCACGGTGCGCGCGCTGTCGCGGTTCCAGACCGACGCCGAGTCCAAGGAGGTCGTCGCCGGTCTCGCGGACGGCAGCATCGACGTGGTCATCGGCACCCACCGGCTCATCACGGGCCAGGTGCGCTTCAAGGACCTGGGCCTCGTGGTCATCGACGAGGAGCAGCGGTTCGGCGTCGAGCACAAGGAGCTGCTCAAGCAGCTGCGCACCAACGTCGACGTGCTCGCGATGAGCGCTACGCCCATCCCGCGCACGCTGGAGATGGCCGTCACCGGCATCCGCGAGATGTCGACGCTGGCCACGCCGCCCGAGGAGCGCCACCCGGTGCTGACCTTCGTCGGGGCGTACGACGAGAAGCAGGTCACCGCGGCGATCCGGCGCGAGCTGCTGCGCGAGGGCCAGGTCTTCTACGTGCACAACAAGGTCGAGTCCATCGAGCGCGCGGCGGCGCGGCTGGCGGAGCTGGTCCCCGAGGCCCGCATCGCGACCGCCCACGGCAAGATGCACGAGCACCAGCTCGAGCAGGTCATCGTCGACTTCTGGGAGAAGCGGTTCGACGTGCTGGTCAGCACGACGATCGTCGAGACCGGTCTGGACATCTCCAACGCCAACACGCTCATCCTCGAGCGCGCTGACCTGCTGGGCCTGTCCCAGCTGCACCAGCTGCGCGGGCGCGTGGGCCGCGGCCGCGAGCGGGCCTACGCGTACTTCATGTACCCGCCGGAGAAGCCGCTCACCGAGACGGCGCACGACCGCCTGCAGACGATCGCCGCGAACACCGACCTCGGCTCGGGCATGGCCGTGGCGATGAAGGACCTCGAGATCCGTGGGGCCGGCAACCTGCTGGGCGGCGAGCAGTCAGGGCACATCGCCGGGGTGGGCTTCGACCTGTACGTGCGGATGGTCGGGGAGGCCGTCGCGGCGTTCCGCGGGGAGGTCGAGCAGGGCCCGGCGGAGGTCACGCTCGAGCTGCCGGTCGACGCCCACGTGCCGCAGACCTACATCGCGCACGAGCGGCTGCGCCTGGAGGCCTACCGCAAGATCGCCGAGGCCAGCACGGACGACGCGCTCGCGGCGGTCCGGGCGGAGCTCGTGGACCGCTACGGCCTGGTGCCAGAGCCCGTCGACCGGCTGCTCGAGGTCGCGACGGTGCGCAACCTGGCCCGGCAGGTGGGCCTGCGGGACGTGACCGTCCAGGGCAAGCTGGTCCGGTTCGCGCCCGTCGACCTGCCCGAGTCCGTGCAGCTGCGGCTGCGGCGGCTCTACCCCGGCACCATCCTCAAGCCGGCCCTGCGCACGGTGCTGGTGCCCTACCCGACGACGGCGCGCGTGGGGGGCAGGCCGCTGGGCGGCACGGAGCTGCTCGCGTGGGTGCGCGAGCTCGTCAGCGGCGTGCTGATGCGCCAGCCCGTGGGCTGAGGTCGCCTACGATGGGCCCGCGGACCCGCCGTCGGGCTGGCCGCCGAACGAGGAGGTCGGGACTGGTGCGTCTCATCGCTGTCGTGGCGCTCGTGGGAGCCGCGGGGATTCTCGCGGGCTGCTCGGTCTCGCCAGGGGACGCCGCCGTCGTCGGTGACCGCCGCATCTCCCAGGCCTACCTCGAGCAGGCCACCACAGAGCTCGCACCCCTGCTGAGCAACCCCGAGCCCGCCAGCGTGCTGTCCGTGCTCGTCGTGGCCCCGACGTTCATCGACGCCGCAGCAGAGCACGGCGTGGGCGTCTCGGCCGACGAGGCCCGCACGTTGCTCGAGGAGAGCGCGGTCTCGGCCGGCATCGACCCCGTGCCGGCGTTCGGCGAGGCCGCCCTCGAGGTGGCCCTGTTCTCCCTGTCGCTGCAGAACCTCCAGGGCCTGCCGGACGGCGACGTCGTCGTCGCCGAGGTCCAGGCGGCCTCCGCGGAGCTGGACGTCGACGTCAACCCGCGCTACGGCAGCCTCGACCCCGCGACCGGGCAGATCAGCGCGACGACACCCGACTGGATCGTCCCCGCCGCCGCCGTCGCACCGTGAGGGTCGGTCGGTGAGCACGCCCGACCTGGCGGCCCTGGCGGACCTCGTCGCGGTGATGGACCGTCTGCGCGGGCCCGGCGGGTGCCCGTGGGACGCCGAGCAGACCCATGCGTCGCTCATCGCCTACGCGGTCGAGGAGGTCTTCGAGGTCGCCGAGGCGATCGAGACCGACGACCGTGCCGGGCTGCGCGAGGAGCTCGGTGACCTGCTGCTCCAGGTGGTCTTCCACGCACGGGTCGCCCAGGAGCACCCCACCGAGCCGTTCGACCTCGACGACGTCGCCGCCGGGATCGCCGCGAAGCTGCGGCGCCGTCACCCGCACGTCTTCGGCGACGCGCGCGTGCGCGACGCGGAGCACGTCCACCAGCGGTGGGAGCAGATCAAGGCGCAGGAGAAGTCCCGCGACTCCGTGCTCGACGGCGTCCCCGTCGCCCTGCCGGCGCTGGCCCGCGCGCAGAAGGTCGTCGGCCGCGTGCGGCGGGCCGGGCTGCCGCTCGAGCTGCCGGCCGGACCGGTCGACGCCGCCGACGGCCTCGGCCGCGAGCTGCTGGACCTCGTGCTGCGTGCGCAGGCGCTGGGCGTCGATGCGGAGGGTGCGCTGCGCGGCGTCGTCCGGGACCTTGAGGCCGGTGTGCGGGCGGTCGAGGCACGGCAGGATGGGGCCGGCGACGGGGCCCGTCCCGCCCCGGCACGGCACGACGAGGAGAGTCCGCGATGAGGATCGGCGTCCCGAGAGAGTCCCGACCCGGCGAGCGGCTGGTGGCAGCGAGCCCCAAGACCGTCGGGCAGCTGTGCGCGCTGGGCTACGACGTCGTGGTGCAGGCGGGCGCCGGAGCGCTCGCGAGCTTCGCGGACGAGGCGTACCTGGCGGCCGGCGCGAAGATCGGTGACGTCGACGAGGTGTGGGCCAGCGAGGTGGTGACCTGCGTGGCGCCGCCGGCGACGATCCCGACCATGGCACCGGGCGCGACGCTCGTGGCGATGATGGGCCCCGGCGGTCACCCGGAGCTCGTGAGCGAGCTCGCCGAGCGCGGGGTCACGGGCATGGCGCTGGACGCCGTGCCGCGGATCAGCCGCGCGCAGGCGCTGGACGTGCTCTCCACGCTGTCGAACGTCGCGGGCTACCGCGCGGTCATCGAGGCGGCGAGCGAGTTCGGCGGGATGTTCACCGGTCAGGTGACCGCCGCGGGAAAGACCAACCCGGCGCAGGTCTTCGTCATCGGCGCGGGCGTGGCCGGGCTGGCGGCGATCGGCGCCGCGGGCAGCCTCGGCGCCCAGGTCCGTGCCTTCGACGTGCGGCCCGAGGTCGGCGAGCAGATCGAGTCGATGGGCGCGGCGTTCGTCCAGGCCAAGGCCGCCCAGCAGGAGGTCAGCGCCGACGGCTACGCCGGGGCGCTGAGCGAGGAGCAGGAGCGCGCGACCGCGGCGATGTACGCGACGGAGTCCGCCAAGGCCGACGTCGTCATCACCACCGCGCTGGTGCGCGGGAACGCGCCCCGCACCATCACCGCGGCGATGGTCGCCGCGATGCGGCCCGGCAGCGTCATCGTGGACCTGGCGGCATCGGGCGGCGGCAACTGCGAGCTGACCGTGCCCGGCGAGCGCGTCGTCACGGAGAACGGCGTCGTCATCGTCGGCTACACCGACCTCACCAGCCGCATGCCCCAGCACACGTCCCAGCTGTTCGGCACGAACATCGTGCACCTCATGACGCTGCTCACCCCGGGAAAGGACGGGCAGCTGGTGCTCGACCTGGAGGACCCGGTGCAGCGCGGCATGACCGTCGCGCACGACGGCGCCGTGCTCTGGCCGCCGCCCCCGGTGCAGGTCTCGGCTGCCCCGGCCGCCCCGGCAGCGGTGGCGGTGGTGGACCCGGCCGAGCAGGCGCGGCTGGCGGCGCTCGCGGTCGAGGAGAAGCGTCGGCGTGGGCAGCGCCGGCTGATCGGCTACGGCATCGGCGCCCTGCTCGTCGTCGCGGCGCTGACGGCGGCCCCGGCCTCGTTCGCCGGGCACTTCACGGTGTTCGCCCTCGCCGTCGTCGTGGGCTACTACGTCATCTCGAACGTGTCCCACTCGCTGCACACCCCGCTGATGGCCCAGACCAACGCCATCTCGGGGATCATCCTGGTCGGCGCGCTGCTGCAGCTCGGCTCGGACGACCTGCTCGTGGCCTCCCTCGCGTTCGTCGCGGCGTCGGTGGCCTCCATCAACATCTTCGGTGGGTTCCTCGTGGCCTACCGCATGATCGGGATGTTCAGGAAGGACGCCTGATGCTCACCCAGCTGGCGCAGGCCGTCTACGTCGTGGCGGCCGTGCTGTTCATCCTGTCCCTCGCGGGTCTGTCCAAGCAGACCACCGCGCGCGGCGGCAACCTGCTCGGCATGGTCGGCATGGGCCTGGCCCTGGCCGCCACCGTCGTGCTGGCCCTGGTGCGCTCGGAGCGTCCGGCGCTCGTCACCGCGCTGCTCGTGGCGATGGTCTTCGCGATCGGCGCCGCGGCGGGGATCTGGCGGGCGCGGTCGGTCGAGATGACCCAGATGCCCGAGATGATCGCGATCCTGCACTCGTTCGTCGGCCTGGCGGCCGTGCTCGTGGGGATCAACTCCTACCTCACCGAGCCCGCGGCGATCGTGCACCAGGTCGAGGTGTTCCTCGGCGTGCTCATCGGCGCGGTGACCCTGACCGGCTCGGTCGTGGCGTACCTCAAGCTGTCCGCGAAGATCAGCTCGGCCCCGTTGACGCTGCCCGGCCGCAACATGCTCAACCTCGGTGCGTTGCTCGCCTCGGCCGGCCTCATGGTCTGGTTCGTCGCGGCCAACGCCGTGGTGCCGCTGCTCGTCATGACCGTCATCGCGCTGGCCCTGGGCTGGCACCTGGTCGCCTCGATCGGCGGCGGGGACATGCCCGTGGTCGTCTCGATGCTCAACTCGTACTCCGGGTGGGCGGCGGCTGCGGCCGGCTTCATGCTGAGCAACGACCTGCTCATCGTCACGGGCGCCCTGGTGGGCTCCTCCGGTGCGATCCTGTCCTACATCATGTGCCGGGCGATGAACCGCTCGTTCATCAGCGTCATCCTCGGCGGGTTCGGGGTCGAGGCCGGCACCGTCGTCGCCTCGACGGGCGAGCAGGGCGAGCACCGCGAGACCACCGCGCCCCAGGTCGCCGAGATGCTGCTCGAGGCCAGGACGGTCGTCATCACCCCCGGCTACGGGATGGCCGTCGCCAAGGCCCAGTACCCCGTGGCCGACCTCACCGCGCGGCTGCGCGCCGCCGGGGTGCACGTGACCTTCGGCGTCCACCCGGTCGCGGGCCGGCTGCCGGGGCACATGAACGTGCTGCTGGCCGAGGCCAAGGTGCCGTACGACATCGTCCTGGAGATGGACGAGGTCAACCCCGACCTGCCGGGCACGGACGTCGTGCTCGTCATCGGGGCCAACGACACGGTCAACCCGGCCGCGCTGGAGGACCCGGGCTCCCCGATCGCCGGCATGCCCGTCATCGAGGTGTGGAAGGCCAAGCACGTCGTGGTCTTCAAGCGCTCGATGGCCACCGGCTACGCCGGGGTGCAGAACCCGCTGTTCTTCCGCGAGAACACCGAGATGCTGTTCGGCGACGCCAAGACCCAGGTCGACGCCATCGTCGCGGCGCTCGCCGCGCAGACCGCACCCGCGGCGGTGCCCGCGGGTTGAGACCCCGCGGGCACGGATCGCGACGCGATCCGTGCACAGCACCCGGACGCGGGCCGAACAGCCACCGAACGTCCCGACCACCGACCACCCGTGCGCACTAGGGTGGTCGGTGGCCGGTCGACGAGGACCGGCGGCCCGTAGCCCGGCCGCCGCGCGTTCGATGCGAGCGCACGGCGCCTGGTGAGCAGCACATCCACCGAACCGCTCGACCGAAGGAGCTTCCATGGCCACGATCGAGGCCGTAGGCGCCCGCGAGATCCTTGACTCGCGCGGCAACCCCACTGTGGAGGTCGAGGTCGCCCTCGACGACGGCACCATCGCCAGGGCAGGTGTGCCCTCGGGCGCGTCCACCGGTGCGTTCGAGGCCGTCGAGCGTCGCGACGGCGACAAGGGCCGGTACCTCGGCAAGGGCGTCCAGGACGCGGTCGCCGCGGTCATGGACGAGATCGCCCCCGAGCTCATCGGCTTCGAGGCCAGCGAGCAGCGCCTGGTGGACCAGGCGCTCATCGACCTCGACGGCACGCCCAACAAGGGCAAGCTCGGCGCCAACGCCATCCTCGGCGTCTCGATGGCCGTGGCCAAGGCCGCTGCCGACTCGGCCGACCTGCCGCTGTTCCGCTACCTCGGCGGCCCCAACGCGCACGTGCTGCCCGTCCCGATGATGAACATCCTCAACGGTGGGTCGCACGCCGACTCCAACGTCGACATCCAGGAGTTCATGGTCGCGCCGATCGGCCCGACCACCTACCGCGAGGCCCTGCGCACCGGCGCCGAGGTCTACCACTCCCTCAAGTCCGTGCTGAAGAGCAAGGGTCTCGGCACCGGCCTCGGCGACGAGGGCGGCTTCGCCCCCAACCTGCCGAGCAACCGCGACGCCCTGGACCTCATCCTCGTCGCCATCGAGAAGGCCGGCTTCACGCCGGGCAAGGACGTCGGCCTCGCGCTCGACGTCGCGGCGACCGAGTTCTTCAAGGACGGCGCCTACCAGTTCGAGGGCAAGGCCAGCACGCCCGCCGAGATGATCGCCTTCTACGCGAAGCTCGTCGCGGACTACCCGCTGGTCTCCATCGAGGACCCGCTGTCCGAGGACGAGTGGGACTCCTGGGGCGAGCTCGTCTCCCTCGTGGGCGACAAGGTCCAGATCGTCGGCGACGACCTGTTCGTCACCAACCCGGAGCGGCTGGCCAAGGGCATCGCCCTGAAGTCCGCCAACTCGCTGCTGGTCAAGCTCAACCAGATCGGCACGCTCACCGAGACGCTCGACGCCGTGACGATGGCGCAGCGCGCCGGGTTCACCGCGATGGTCTCGCACCGCTCCGGCGAGACCGAGGACGTCACCATCGCCGACCTGGCCGTGGCGACCAACTCGGGCCAGATCAAGACCGGTGCCCCCGCCCGTGGCGAGCGCATCAACAAGTACAACCAGCTGCTCCGCATCGAGGAGGAGCTGGACGACGCCGCCCGCTACGCCGGTGCGAGCGCCTTCCCGCGGTGGAAGGCCTGAGCATCGCTGCAGCCGGCCGCACCAGCCGGTAGCACGTCCCGCAGGGCCCGGTCGATCCGTCGACCGGGCCCTGCGGCGTCCCGGTGCGGACGGGCACGCACGAGCAGGCACGGGCATGCACGGGCATGCACGGGCACGGCGGGGTGCGGTCGGGGGAGCGCCCGCGCGAACCGCCGGGGGCGGTCGGCCGGATCCCGACCGCGCCGGGGCACAATCGACCCATGTCTCGCCGGCCCTCGCCCCCGCACGCCCGGACCGCGGCCCCCGCGGCCGCGGCGGCCCCGCGCGCGGCCACCCCGCGCGCCCCGACGGCGACGCGGCAGTCGCCGTCGGCCCGACCGGCGCGCACCGCGCACCGGGCCGCGACCCGGCCGGGCGGCGCGCGCACCACGCGCGCGGCGGCCGTGCCCGGCGAGAGCGAGGCCTCGGGCGGCGGCTGGGCCCGGGTGTTCTCCGTCCGTGCGATGGTGCTCGGCGTCGTGCTCCTCGTCGCGTTCTCGATGCTCTTCCCGACGGTCCGCGCCTACCTCGGCCAGCGCGCCGAGCTCGACACCCTCGCGGCCCAGGTCGCGGCGGCGGAGCAGCAGGAGGAGGTCCTCGCCGCGGACCTCGACCGGTGGGGCACCGACGCGTACGTCGCGGCGCAGGCGCGGGAGCGGCTCTCGTACGTGCTGCCGGGGGAGACGGCCTACCGTGTCATCGACCCCGAGGTGGTCGTCGACGTGCCGGCGCTCGAGAGCCAGGTGCCCGGCGTGGTGAGCGGCCCAGCCCTGCCGCCCGGCGGCGCGGTGGCGCCCTGGTACGCCACGGTCTGGGAGTCCGTGCAGCTCGCCGGCGCGGCGCGCGTGCCGACGCAGGCCGAGACGGAGGCCGCCGAGGCTGTGGTCGCGCCGTGACCGACGTGAGCGCGCAGGACCTCGCCACCCTCGCCGAGCAGCTCGGCCGCGAGCCGCGCGGCGTGGTGGGCGTGGCGGCGCGCTGCGTGTGCGGCCGGCCCACCGTCGTCCGCACGGCGCCGCGACTGGATGACGGCACGCCGTTCCCCACGACCTTCTACCTCACGCATCCGCGCGCGGTCGCCGCGGTCTCCACGCTCGAGGCCTCCGGCGTGATGCGCGAGATGACCGAGCGGCTGGCGCACGACGACGAGCTCGCCGCGGGGCACCGCCGCGCGCACGAGCACTACCTCGCTGCCCGCGCCGAGCTGGGCGAGGTCGCCGAGATCGCCGGGATCTCCGCCGGCGGGATGCCCACTCGCGTCAAGTGCCTGCACGTGCTCGTCGGCCACGCGCTCGCCGCCGGCCCCGGCGTCAGCCCGCTGGGCGACGAGGCGCTGGCGCTCATCGCGGGCACGTGGCGCCCGGGCGTCTGCACCTGCTGAGGGATGGCAGGCTTGCGGCCATGATCCGAGTGGCTGCCATCGACTGCGGGACCAACTCCATCCGGCTGCTCGTCGCCGACGTGGACGTCGCCGCCGGGACGCTGACCGACGTGGTGCGCACCATGGAGGTGGTGCGCCTGGGCCAGGGGGTGGACCGCACCGGGCGGATCGCGCCCGAGGCCCTCGAGCGCACGCTCGACGCGACCCGGCGCTACGCCGCGACGTGCGCAGAGCTGGGGGTCGAGCGGATCCGGTTCGTGGCGACGTCTGCCTCGCGCGACGCCGAGAACCGGCAGGAGTTCGTGGACGGCGTGCGCGCGGCGATCGGCGTCGAGCCCGAGGTGGTCGACGGCCAGGAGGAGGCGCGCCTGTCGTTCCGGGGCGCCACGGGCGTGCTCGCCGGCCGGCACCCCGGGCCGTTCCTCGTCGTCGACCTGGGCGGTGGCTCGACGGAGATGGTCCTCGGCACCACGTCCCCGGCGGCCTCGGCCTCGATGGACGTGGGCTGCGTGCGGATGACCGAGCGGCACCTGCACGACGAGAACCCCACGCCCGACCAGGTCGCGGCGGCCAGCGCCGACGTCGTCGCGGCGCTCGAGGCTGCGGGCAGGGTGGTCCCGTTCGGCCGGGCCGCGACGCTCGTCGGGCTGGCCGGGACGGTGACGACCGTCACCGCGCACGCGCTGGACCTGGAGCGCTACGACCCCGCCCGCATCGACGGCTCCGTGCTGGGCGTGGACCGGGTGCTCGACTCGTGCCGGGCCCTCATCGGGATGAGCCGCGCGCGCCGCGAGGTGCTGCCGTTCATGCACCCGGGGCGGGTGGACGTCATCGTCGCCGGTGCCCTGGTGTGGTCCAACGTCATCTCGCACGTGCGGGCGGAGGTCGCCCGCGCCGGCGGGAACCTGAGGACGATCGTCACGTCCGAGCACGACATCCTCGACGGCATCGCCTGGAGCGCAGCCGAGCGCGGCTGAG
>NZ_DAORSQ010000015.1:0-33493 GCF_035443605.1 Actinotalea sp.
GACGACGCGGCCTGACCGGCTCCGGGCCGGCACCCACCCCGATCCCCGGCCGTCGCCGTGGTAGCAGCCCGGCGGCCGCCCTGGTAGCGGCCGGCGGCCGCCGTAGCGGCACCCGGCGCTCGTCGTAGCGGCACCCGGCGGCCGTCGTAGCGGCACCCGGTACGCGTGGTGCCAGTGAGTCGTCCTGCGCGCATCACCTGCACCAGGTGTCACATCGGCCGCTACGACGACCGCGCCGGGAGGCCGGTGGGCCGAGGTCGACGGGTCTCACGGGCCAGGGGTCAGGTCCGGGCGCCGGGCGCCGGTGGCCGGTGGCCGGTGGCCGACCTACCGCCGCGCCGACCGGGGCGCGGACGAGCCACCCGGTCCGGGTCCTGCCCGGTCCCCGACGGGGGCAAGGTCACGGCAGTCGTCGTAGCGGCGTGTGGTGCGCACGGTCCGCGTGAGGCGCCCAGGGCGCATCACCAGCACCGCGCGTCACATCCGCCGCCATGACGACCGCGGCGCGGCGACGGGGGCAGGCGCGGGCCCGACGTCGGGCGCGCCGGGCTGGCCCGACGTCGGGCACCCGACGTCGGGCCAGCCCGGCGCGCGACTCAGAAGGCGACGCCGGCGCCCCGCAGCGAGACCGTGAGGTCCTGCGGGTTGGACGCGACGGTGAGCGCGTCGTCGTAGCTGACCACACCGTCGCGGATGAGCGCGAACAGGTGCTGGTCGAACGTCTGCATCTTGTAGTACTCGCCGTCGGCGATGAGGTCGACCAGGGGCGCGTTGTTGAGCGGGTCGACGATCGCCTCGGCCGTGCGCCCGGTGTTGACCATGACCTCGACGACGGCAGCACGGCCCGAGCCGTCCTGCTTGCGGACGAGTCGCTGGGAGACGATGCCGCGCAGCGCCTGCGCGAGCGCGCCACGGATCTGCTGCTGCTCGTGGGGCGGGAAGAAGTCGACGATGCGGTTGACCGTCTCCTGCGCGTCGATCGTGTGCAGCGTCGACATGACGAGGTGGCCGGTCTCGGCTGCGGACAGGGCGGCGCGGACCGTCTCGGTGTCGCGCATCTCGCCGACGAGGATGACGTCGGGGTCCTGGCGCATCGCGGCGCGCAGCGCGACCGTGAAGTCGGCCGTGTCGTAACGCACCTCGCGCTGGGAGACGATCGCCTTCTTGTCCGAGTGCAGGATCTCGATCGGGTCCTCGATCGTGACGATGTTGACCTCCTTGTAGGTGTTGATGAGGTCGACCAGCGAGGCCAGGGTCGTCGTCTTGCCGGAGCCGGTGGGGCCCGTGACGAGCACGAGGCCACGGGGCTCGAGCGCGAGCTCGCCGACCACCTCGGGCACACCCAGCTCGACGAGCGTCTGGGCGCCGACGGCGACGCGGCGGAAGACCAGCCCGGAGGTCCCCCGCGCCTGGTAGGCGTTGACGCGGAACCGCCCGACGCCGGGCAGCGAGTAGGCGAAGTCCGCCTCGTGCGTCCTGGCGAACTCCACCGTGAGCGTCGCGGGCAGCACCTCGGCCACCATCGCCGTCGTGTCCTCCGGGTGCAGCTCGGGGACCTGCAGGCGACGCAGGCGACCGTCCACCCGCAGTCGCGGCGCCGAGCCCACCTTGCAGTGCAGGTCGGAGCCGCCGCTGGAGACCAGGGCGTGCAGGAGCGGGATGACGGACTGGGGAGGCGTGGTCACCCGTAGTGGATCGGTCGCTGCGGGCCCGGACTTGAACGTCGGGTGCCCGCCGGTGTGGGACCATGGACGCCGCCGACGCGATGAGCCCGTCGGGACACAGCAAGGAGCACGTGATGAGCAAGCGCGGTCGCAAGCGCCGCTCCCGCAAGGGCAGCGCCGCCAACCACGGGAACCGTCCCAACGCCTGAGCCCTGGACGGTGGGTGCCCTCGGTGCCCACCGTCCGGACTCCGGTCGGCGACCCCACGGGGGCACCGGCCGGGTCAGTCCCGGATCTCGACCCGCAGCACCGTGAGCTGTTGACGGATCCGCACGTGCAGCTGGATCGGGGCGACCTCGGAGCACG
The DNA here is from genome assembly GCF_035443605.1 of Actinotalea sp. Classification (NCBI taxonomy): domain Bacteria; kingdom Bacillati; phylum Actinomycetota; class Actinomycetes; order Micrococcales; family Cellulomonadaceae; genus Actinotalea; species Actinotalea sp. The sequence continues at coordinate 2,031 of NZ_DAORSQ010000015.1, forward strand.
ATCGCCGCACGAGCTTCTTCAGGTGGTGCTCCACGTCGAACTCCGACAGGCACGGCTCGCAGTCCGCCAGGTGCTGACGGATCCGGTCGGCATCCGCCTCGGCAACCTCGGAGTCGAGGAACTCGAACAGCCGCGACAGCGCCTCGGTGCAGTCCGCCGGCCCGGACCCGGCCGGGCCCACCCCGCCGGGCGCACCCGTCGTCCCGGTCATCGCGCACCCCCGTCGGGGGCCGGCACGAGCCCACGCTCGCGCGCGTAGTCGGTCAGCAGCTCGCGCAGCTGGTGGCGCCCGCGGTGCAGCCGGGACATCACGGTCCCGATCGGGGTGCCCATGATCTCCGCGATCTCCTTGTACGAGAAGCCCTCGACGTCCGCGAGGTAGACGGCGATCCGGAAGTCCTCGCCGATCGACTGCAGGGCGTCCTTGACGTCGGAGTCGGGCAGGCCGTCCAGCGCCTCGGCCTCGGCAGAGCGCAGGCCGCTCGACGTGTGCGACGCGGCGCGCGCGATCTGCCAGTCCTCGACGTCCTCCGCCGCCGACTGCAGCGGCTCGCGCTGCTTCTTGCGGTAGGTGTTGATGAAGGTGTTGGTGAGGATCCGGTAGAGCCAGGCCTTGAGGTTGGTCCCCGGCCGGTACTGGTGGAACGCGGCGAAGGCCTTGGCGATCGTCTCCTGGACGAGGTCCTCGGCGTCGGCGGGGTTGCGCGTCATCCGCAGGGCCGCCGAGTAGAGCTGGTCGACGTAGACCAGCGCCTCGGCCTCGAAGCGGGCGACGCGGCTCGCGGCGTCCTCGGCCTCGGGGGCCCGGTGCGTGTCCTCGCTCATCGCCCACGAGCCTAGCCCCGCCGGTCGCGCGGCAGCGCGCGGGGCATCGAGGAGGCAGGCGCTCATGCGGTGCTCAACGTCGCGACGGGGTCGCGCCATTCCCGCGCCCGGCGGGCCGGGAGGCGTTAGCGTGCAGAGCAGGCGGCTCGCCCGGGGTCGCAGCACGAGGAAGGCCGTCACCATGCTGGTCCGTCGGGTCGCCCGGCCGATGTTCGCCGCCTGGTTCGTCGTCGAGGGTCTCGACGCCGCGCGTCGGCCCGAGCCGCACGTCGAGCGTGCGCGCGCGACGTGGGACCTCGCCGCGCGGCACCTGCCCCTGCCGCCCGCGCCCGACGCAGGGCGGATGACCACCCTCGTGCGGCTGCATGGTGCGGCCATGCTCACCGCGGCCGCGACGCTCGCCCTGGGCCGCGCGCCGCGCACGGCGGCCCTGGTGCTCGCCGGCCTCACCCTGCCCCTGGCCGTCGCGCACCAGCCGTTCGTCGACGGCGCAGCACCCGCGCGGGGCGGGGCCGGCGGGCACCCGGTGCGCGACGGCCGTGCGACCGTGGACCGCGTGCTCGGGGCCGAGCGCTTCTGGCGCGCCGTGTCCATGCTCGGCGGAGCCGTGCTCGTGGGCGTCGACCACGAGGGGCGCCCCGGGATGGCCTGGCGGGTCGAGCGGGCACGGGTCGACCGCGCTACCGCCCGCGAGGCCCGCGCCGCCGTGGCGGCCGCCGCCCGCGGGTCGCGTGCCTGACCCGCACCTCGTGGGCCCGGGTGGGCGTCGCACGCGTCGTCGCGCGCGACGCCGGTAGCCTCGACGGGTGACCCCCGACGTGTGGACCGCCCCGCTCGCCGCCGCCCCCCTGGACGCCGTCGTCGAGGTGCCCGGTTCGAAGTCCCTGACCAACCGGTACCTCGTGCTGGCCGCCCTCGCGCACGGCCCCGGCCGGCTGCGCGGCGCCCTGGGATCGCGCGACACCCTGCTCATGGCCGACGCGCTGACGGCGCTCGGTGCGCGCGTGACGCGGACGGGGACCGACTGGGTGGTCGACCCGATCGACGGCGGCTCCGACCCCGAGGCGGGGCCCGCCCGGGACGACATCCGCGTCGAGTGCGGGCTGGCCGGCACCGTCATGCGGTTCCTGCCGCCCGTGGCGGCGCTGGCGGGGCGACCCGTGCACTTCGACGGCGACGCCCAGGCCCGCGTGCGGCCCATGGGTCCGGTGCTCACGGCGCTGCGCGAGCTCGGCGTCCGGGTCGAGGACGACGGGCGGGGCACCCTGCCGTTCACCGTGACCGGCGGGGACCAGGTGACCGGCGGTCACGTGGACGTCGACGCGAGCGGCTCGTCGCAGTTCGTCTCCGGCCTGCTGCTCGCCGCCGCGCGGCTGCCCCTCGGCCTGACCGTGCGGCACACCGGCCCGACCCTGCCGAGCCTGCCGCACATCGAGATGACCGTCGCCGTGCTGCGGGCAGCCGGGGTGCACGTGGACGACTCGCGCCCCGACATCTGGCAGGTGCTGCCCGGGCCGGTCGCGGCGCGCGACGTGCGCGTCGAGCCGGACCTGTCCAACGCCGCCCCGTTCCTGTGCGCCGCACTCGTCGCGGGCGGCACCGTGCGCGTGCCGGGCTGGCCAGCCAGCACCACCCAGCCGGGCGCGCTGCTGCCGGACCTGCTCACGGCCATGGGCGGCCGGACGTCGCTCGACGGCGACGTGCTCTCGGTCAGCGGCACGGGCGCCGTCCACGGCATCGACGTCGACCTGCGCGCCGCCGGCGAGATCGCCCCGACGATCGCCGCGCTGGCCACCCTGGCGGACTCCCCCACGCGCCTGCGCGGCATCGGCCACATCCGCGGCCACGAGACGGACCGGCTCGTGGCCCTCGCCACCGAGATCACGCGCCTGGGTGGTCAGGCGGAGCAGACCGCCGACGGCCTGGTCATCACCCCTCGACCGCTGCACGGCGCCACGGTCCAGACGTACCACGACCACCGCATGGCCACCGCCGGCGCCCTCATCGGGCTGCGGGTGCCCGGTGTCCAGGTGATCGACGTCGCCACCACGGCCAAGACGCTCCCGGACTTCGTCGGGATGTGGTCGTCGATGCTCACCGGCGGTACCGAGAGCGGCCGGTGACCGGCCGGTGAGCACCCGGCGGTTCGACGAGCGCGACATCCGCACACGCCCCAACCCGCGCGGCTCGCGGCCCCGCACCAAGCAGCGCCCGGACCACGACGACGCCGTCCGCGGGCTCGTCACGGGTGTGGACCGTGGTCGTTACCACCTCATCGTCGCGCTCGACACACCGCAGGAGCACGTCGCCCTGGCGATGAAGGCCCGTGAGCTGGGCCGCGAGCGCGTGGTCTGCGGGGACCTCGTGGACGTCGTCGGCGACTCGAGCGGAGCGCCCGGCTCGCTCGCCCGGATCGTGCGGATCGCCGAGCGCAGCACGGTGCTGCGGCGCACGGCGGACGACACCGACCCGGTCGAGCGCGTCATCGTCGCCAACGCCGACCAGCTCGTCATCGTCACCGCGCTCGCGGACCCCGAGCCGCGCACACGGATGATCGACCGCTGCGTCGTGGCGGCCTACGACGCGGGGATGTCAGCCCTGCTGTGCCTGACGAAGGCCGACCTCGCCGACCCCGCGGAGCTCGTCGCGATGTACGCGCCGATCGGCGTGGAGGTGGTCGTCACGTCGCGGCCCGTCGTCGACGGTGAGCGCATCATCCACGGGCTCGAAGAGCTGCGCGAGCGTCTTGTCGGGCGGACGTCCGTGCTCGTCGGCCACTCGGGCGTGGGCAAGTCGACGCTGGTCAACGCGCTGGTCCCGGGCACGTACCGGGCCACGGGCGTGGTCAACGACGTCACCGGCCGCGGCCGCCACACGTCCTCGTCCGCCGTGGGCCTGCGTCTGCCCGGCGGCGCCGGCTGGGTCATCGACACCCCGGGCGTGCGGTCCTTCGGCCTGGCGCACGTGCAGGTCGAGAGCCTGCTCGCGGCCTTCGGCGACCTCGCGACGGTCACCACGGAGCTGTGCCCGCGCGGCTGCACGCACGCCGCTGACGCGCCGGACTGCGCGCTGGACGACTGGGTCGCCACGGATCCGGAGGATGGTCCGCGCGCCGCGCGGGTGGACTCGATGCGCCGCCTGCTCGCCGCGCGCGCCGGCGACCCCGCCTGAGGCGCGCCTGACCCCCCGCTGTCCCCCGCCCGCCCGAGCCCCGGCGAGCATCCGGGCAGGTCAGCGCGGAGGAAGGCCCGTCGGACGGTACGGTGCAGCCATGACGACGGTGCCCCGATGAGATACGACGACGACCTCCGCCTCGCGCACGTCATCGCCGACCAGGTGGACGGCCTGACGATGTCCCGGTTCAAGGCCCAGGACCTCGTGGTCGAGACCAAGCCGGACACCACGCCCGTGACCGACGCGGACAAGCAGGCCGAGGAGATCGTCCGCTCGCAGCTGGGCCGCACGCGCCCGCGGGACGCCGTCATCGGCGAGGAGATGCCGACCACCGGCAGCGGCGCGCGCCAGTGGGTCATCGACCCCATCGACGGCACCAAGAACTTCGTCCGCGGCGTGCCCGTCTGGGCCACGCTCATCGCCCTCGTCGACGCCGGTCAGCCCGTGCTCGGCGTCGTCAGCGCCCCGGCCCTGGGGCGTCGTTGGTGGGCCGCCGTCGGCTCGGGCGCGTGGACGGGCAGGTCGCTCGCCGCCGCGAGCCGTCTGCACGTGTCCTCCGTGACCCGGCTGGAGGACGCGTCGGTGTCGTACTCCAGCCTGTCCGGATGGGAGGAGCAGGGGCGCCTCGACGGGTTCCTCGACCTCACCCGCACGGTGTGGCGCACGCGGGCCTACGGCGACTTCTGGTCGTACATGCTCGTCGCCGAGGGCGCCGTGGACGTCGCGGCCGAGCCGGAGCTCGCGCTGCACGACATGGCTGCCCTGGTGCCCATCGTCACCGAGGCGGGCGGTGCGTTCACCTCGATAAGCGGCGTGCCGGGGCCGTTCGGCGGCTCGGCGCTGGCGACCAACGGGCACCTGCACTCCCAGGTGCGAGCGCTCCTCGACCCCTTCGGCGGGGACTGATCGCTCCGGCGGGAGACGGCCCGCGCCGGGGGACGTCCCCGCGCCGGATCGATCCTCAGCGGGGGCGGGGACCGGCCGTCGTCGCGAGCCGCGGCAGCTCCGACACGTCGTACCAGAGCAGGTCACGATCCGCGAGGCGCTCGCCGGCGGCCTCGTCCCCCGCGACAGCGGCGACGACGTCGGCCTCGGCCGCCTTCTCGTCGACGTGCGCGCACGCGACGTCGTCCCAGCCCACCGTGGTCGTCAGGCGCACGAGGCTCGGCACATAGGCCTCGCCGTCCTCGACGGCGTCCACGACCGCCTCGGGCACGTCTGCGGCCACGACGACCCGACGCGCACCCGTGCGGGCCGGCTCGAGGTGGTCGAGGCTGTCGTCGGCCGCGAACAGCTGCGCGGCGTACTCGAGCCCCTCGTCGTCCTCGTCCGGCAGCGCCGCCCGCAGCGCGGGCGTCACGGCGTGGACCAGGCGCGGGGGCAGCCCGGCGGTCGCGCCGAGCTCGGTGACGGTGGACGGCAGGTAGATGCGCACGGGACCAGTGTGCTCCTGCTCAGGCGCCCAGCAGGGACGCGCGCGCCGTGATCATCACGGTCGCCAGCTCCGCGACGGCCCGGCGGGCGGGGGACGCCGGCGCGTGCTCGAGCAGGGTCCTGGCCGCGAGGAGCGCACCGTCGCAGGCCGCGGTGTCCTGCGGCACCACGTGCACCCGCCCGACCCCCGCGTACCGGGCGAGCGCGTCACGGATCGCCTCGGCGGGCCTCGGGCCGCTGGCCGAAGCGCGCACCCGGTTGACCACCACGCGACGCTCGGCGCCCACCCCGGCGTCGGTGAGGTCCCCCAGCGCGCGGACCAGCCGCTGCAGCCCGATGGGGTCCCCCGTGCCGACCACGACGACGACGTCCGCCTCCGCCAGCGCCGAGAGGGTCGCGGCGTTGCGGTGCGGTGCGCGCGTGTCGTAGCTGAGCACCTCGTCGCGCTCGAGGCAGAATCCCGTGTCCACGACCGTCCAGCCCGCGAGTCGACGGGCCGTGGCCCACACCGCCTCGAGACTGGCGGCCGGGACCTCGGGCCAGCGCTCGGCGCGGCCGATGCCCGTGAGCACCCGCAGACCCGAGTCCAGCTGGGGCGTGAGCGCCGCGAGCGAGACCGGGTCCAGCCGGCCAGCCGCCGCGGCCCGGCACGCGGCGGCGATGCCCGGGGCCTCGTCGAGGAGACCGAGCACCGGGGCGACGGCACCGCCGTAGGTGTCGGCGTCGACGAGCAGCGCGCCGTCGGTCGCCGCGGCCGCGAGCTCGGCCGCGAGCGCGACGGCCAGGGTGGTCCGCCCCGGCGCCCCCGTAGGCCCCCAGACGGCGACGACGGTACCGGTCGGCCGCGCGGGGCCGGTGCTCACCCCTCCGCCGCCGGGACGTGCGGTGGCGCCGTCGGGCGCCCGGTCACGCGTCCGCCCGGACGAGACGCGGTCGCCCGTGGTCCCGACCGTGCCAGCGCCCGACGCGCCCGACCCGGCACCGCCGGGGCGAGCGCCGCGCGCCGCGCGCTCGAGCAGCGCGCCGACGGCGGGGACCACGGCGGCCGCGGCCTCCTGCGCCGGGACGACGCCGTCGACGCCGAGCCGTGCGAGCCGCTCCGTCGGCCAGTCGCCGCCGGCCAGCGCGAGGACCCACACCCCGGACCCGTGCAGGTGGTGCACGGCCTCGCGGTCCACACCGGGCAGGTCGGCGGAGAGCACCGCGACGACGCCGAGGCCGGCTGCCCCGGCCGCGAGCAGCTCCGCGAGATCCGCGCAACGGCGGGTCACGGTGAGCTCGGGGGCGAGGTCGAGCGCCTGGACCACGACGGTCTCGGCCGGCCCGCGGACGGCGCACACGACGGACGTGGTCACGGCGTCCCGCCGGGCACCGGCACCACCTCGACGGAGCCCTCGGCGGCGAGCGCCGCGAGGACGTCGGGCAGGTCGACCACGGGGACGAGCACGTGCACGGCCTGGCCCGAGCCGACCGCGAACGTCCCCGTCGGCTCCGAGACCTCCGCGACGGCCAGCGCCGCGGCCAGCTGGCGGGGCGCGGCGGGCACCGGTGCGGAGACGTCGTCCGCGGGGACGAACCACAGGTCGACCGTCGCCCCGGTGACCACCGAGCGCGACAGCGGCCCGGTCGGGGTGATCGCGACGGGGCGGACGTCGAGGTCGGACCGCTCGGCCGTGGCGGCGAGCGGGACGAGCTCACCGGCCCCGACCGTGCGGACCACGACGAGATCCTCTGGCGGCGGCTCGGCGGCCGACAGGTAGACGTCCTCCGCCCCCGCCAGGCGGACCTCACGCACGACGAGCGTGTCCGGGTCGAGCACGTCCCCGGCGACCAGCGGCACCTCGGCTGCGTAGACCGGCACCGTGCGCCCGGCGCTCGCCACCAGCCACGACCCCAGCGCGACCGACACGGCCACGAGCACCAGACCGAGCAGCAGCCGAGGGTCGCGCCAGCCCGGTCGCCGCAGCCGGACCGCCGCCGGGCTCGTCGCCGCCGCCTGCACCGTCGTGGACATGCGGTCCCCTCTCGCACCGTCCCCTGCGCCCCCCGCGGGCCGGGTACCCGTGCCCATCATGCCGAATCCCACGGCGCAGCACGGGCACCTGTGGACGGTGGGGCGCCGGGCCGCCGACGTGGAACACTGCCGCCATGGCACGCTTCCTCACGCTCGCGGACGTCACCGAGGTGCTCAACATCTCGACCCCCCAGGCGTACGCCCTGGTCCGCAGCGGGGAGCTCCCGGCGATCCAGCTGGGCGGCCGCGGGATCTGGCGCATCGAGGCCACCGAGCTCGAGGCGTACATCCAGCGGCTGTACGCGCAGAACCGGTCCCGGATCGAGGCGGGCGAGGCACCGGTCGACGGCGCACGCGCGGACGACGCGACCGCGGAGCACGACGCGGCGCGCTGAGCGGCGCCTCAGACCGAGGTGACCCGGTCGATCGCCGCGAACGGGACGGCGCTCGACCGGCCCGTGGGCCGCCCCGAGTCGGGGTGGACGAGCGCGATGTCGAGGTGGTCGGCGCCCACGGCCTCCACGCGACCCACCAGCGTGGCGCCGCCCGCCACCACCTGCACGACGGCGCGGTCGCGGGCGACGGCCCGCAGCGCGTGACCCAGCCCGAGCCGGCGGGTCACAGCGGACGGTGGCGCCGACCCCTGCGCCAGCCCCGCCACCACGGCGATCGCGCCGAGCGGCACGAGGTGCTCGCGACGGTCGTCCGCGAGCAGCAGCCAGCCCGCGGCGACCTCGAGCACCCGACCGCTCAGGCGCTCGCCGGCACGCAGCGTGAGGTCGAGGCGCTCGCCGACCCGGACGCCGACCCGGTCCACCAGCGTGACGGAGGCACGCTCGGCCCGCGTGAGGTCCGCCACCTGGTCGGCACGGTCCTGGCGGGCGGCCGCATCGAGCTGGTGCTCCATGTCGGCGAAGAGGGCATCCCAGCGCACGCGCCCACCGTAGTACGGACACGGCGAGCACCAACGACACGGCTCGCCGCTTGTCCACACCCCGCGGCCTCTTCCTGGACAGAACGACACGTGTGCACCACTATCAATCTCCAGATGCATCAAATAGCATCAAACGACGCTTCAGGCGATGGGTGGCCGGCGTCCTGGGCCCTGTCCGCCGGGCGCGGGGCCCCGACCGGGAGGAGACCACGTGCACACCGAGTCCGACGCAGCAGCACCGGGGGCGGCCGTGCGTGCCGGGTGGGCGACCGCCGCCGCCGGCACCACGACGGCCGTTCTCCTTCGCACGGCCGGCGCGATGCTCACCGGCGCCCTTCCCGAGGGTCAGGCGTCGGCCGGGGCGCTCGCCGGGCTGCGGGTCGACGAGCTCGTGGGGCTGGCCGCGGTGACCGTCGGCGCGATCGCCGCCGCCGCGCTGACGGCGGGCTGCATCCTGCTCGTCGCGACGGCACTGGCCCCCGGGCGCTGGGCCGAGCCCCTGGCCCGGTGGACCCGTAGGCTCACGCCCGCCGTGCTGCGACGGGCCGTGGCCGTCGGGCTCGGGGCCGGCCTGGGGCTGATCGGCCCGGTCGGCATGGCCGGTGCGACCGAGATCGACCTGGGCTGGGCTGTGACGACCCAGGGTGCCGAGACGGGAGCCGACGTCGCCGCGACGGAGCCCGCGGCGACGTCGTTGCCGAGCTCCGTGCCGGCCGACGCCCCCGTGGCGGCACCCACCACCGGGTCGCCGGGTCCAGCACCGGACGCGGTCGTCGCTCCGGTGGCCGCCCCAGCACCCACCGGGGGCGCGCCCGAGCCCGGCGTCGCGACCGTCACCGTCACGTCCGGTGACAGCCTGTGGTCGATCGCCGCGGCGCACCTGCCGCCCGACGCCTCCGACGCACAGGTCGCGACGGAGTGGCCGCGGTGGTACGCCGCGAACCGCGCCCTCATCGGGACCGATCCCGGCCTCGTCCTGCCAGGTCAGGTGCTCGTCGCCCCGGGCGCCCCGCAGGTGACGCCGTGAGCGCCGTCGCGCTCGCACCGCCCGCACCGACAAGGACCACGCCGCGCCGGCCGGTGCTCCTGCTGCCGCCGGTGGTCGAGCCGTCGTCGAGCGGTGCCGAGGCGGCGCTCGCGGCGATCACGGTGCGCGGCGTGCACTCCCCCGTCACCGACCGGCCCTGGCCCGTCGTCCCCGGTCCGGCAGCTCCGCCGCTACCGGACCCCGACGGCCTTCCCGGGTCGGTCGCGCTGGCAGCGCTGGAGGCCATCGCCGGCGTCCGACCGGTCGCTCAGCTCGCCCGGTGGGTCAGCCCGGCGGTCCTCGAGGCCGTCGCCGACCGCGCGACCCCGCCGGGACGCGCGGCGCCGGCCCGGCGTGCGAGCGTCCGGCGCACGCGGCTGGTGCGGCTGGGGCCGGGCGTCGCGGAGGCGAGCGTCGTGCTGCACGACGGGACCCGCTTCCGGGCCGCCGCCGTGCGGCTCGAGGTGCACCGCGAGCGCTGGCGCGTCACGGTGCTGCAGATCGGCTGATCAGCCCTCGTTCTTCCCGTGGCAGACCTTGTACTTCTTGCCCGAGCCGCAGGGGCACTGGGCGTTGCGCGGCGTCCCGGGGAACGTCTGGCCGTCCTTCTCGGGTGCCGCGGCCCCCTCGGCCGTGACGACGGGCGTCGCATCGCCGTCCACGCTCGGGGCCGAGTACTGCAGCGGGACCCGACGCTCGGGCCCGTCCAGGCCCTTGGCGATGAGCTGCGGCGTCCTCGGCGGGGCCTTGCGTGCCGGGGTCGCCGTGACCGACGGCGGCGTTCCCGGTGCGACCGCGGCTGCCGGTGCGGCCTGGGCCGCCGGGGCGGCCGGAGAGAGCGCCTCGGCCCCCGTCCCGACCTGCTGCGCCTCGGCCGACGGCTCCGGCTCGGCGACCTTGACCTCAAGGTTGAACAGGAAGGAGACGGACTCCTCCTTGATCGCCTCGGTCATCGCGGCGAACAGCTGGAAGCCCTCGCGCTGGTACTCGACGAGCGGGTCACGCTGCGCCATGGCCCGCAGGCCGATGCCGTCCTTGAGGTAGTCCATCTCGTAGAGGTGCTCACGCCACTTGCGGTCGAGCACGGAGAGCACCACCCGGCGCTCGAGCTGGCGCATGTTGTCCGCGCCGATCTGCTCCTCGCGCGCGACGTAGGCGTGCCGCGCGTCCGAGAGCACCTCCTCGACCAGGAGCGCACGCGTCAGCCGGGTGACGGCCCCGACCTCCTCGACGACCTCCTCGGGGGTGATCGACACGGGGTACACCGCCTTGAGGGCGGTCCACAGCGCGTCGAGGTCCCAGACCTCGGGGGTGCCGTCGGCGGTCGCGGCCTCGACGTACCCGGTGAGCACGTCGGTGACGAAGTGCTGGATCTGGTCGGCGAGGTCCTCGCCCTGGAGCACCCGACGACGCTCGTCGTAGATCACCGAACGCTGGCGGGACATGACGTCGTCGTACTTCAGCACGTTCTTGCGGATCTCGAAGTTGCGCGCCTCGACCTGACCCTGCGCGCTGGCGATGCCCCGCGTGACCATCTTCGACTCGAGCGGCAGATCGTCCGGGAAGCCCGCGCGGTTCATCATCGACTCGGCGAGGCCGGAGCTGAACAGGCGCATGAGGTCGTCGGTCATCGACAGGTAGAACCGGGACTCGCCCGGGTCGCCCTGCCGGCCGGAGCGACCGCGCAGCTGGTTGTCGATGCGGCGCGACTCGTGCCGCTCGGTGCCCAGCACGTACAGCCCGCCGAGCCCGACGACCTCCTCGTGCTCGGCGGCGACGGCTGCCACGGCGGCCTCGAGAGCGGCCGGCCATGCGGCCTCGTACTCCTCGGCCTGCTCGGCGGGGTCCAGCCCCTTGGCAGCCAGGGCGCTGACGGCCATGAACTCGGCGTTGCCGCCGAGCATGATGTCGGTGCCGCGGCCGGCCATGTTGGTGGCCACGGTGACGGCGCCCTTGCGGCCGGCCTGCGCGACGATCGACGCCTCGCGCGCGTGCTGCTTGGCGTTGAGCACCTCGTGCGGCACGCCCTGCTTGCGCAGCAGGTGGGACAGCAGCTCGCTCTTCTCGACGCTGACCGTGCCGACGAGCACGGGCTGGCCTGCCGCGTGCCGCTCGACGATGTCCGAGACCACGGCGGAGAACTTGGCGTCCTCGTTCTTGTAGACGAGGTCCGGCTGGTCGATCCGCTGCATGGTGCGGTTGGTCGGGATGGGCACGACGCCCAGTCCGTAGGTGCCCTGGAACTCCGCGGCCTCGGTCTGGGCGGTGCCGGTCATCCCGGACAGGCGGCCGTAGAGCCGGAAGTAGTTCTGCAGGGTGATGGTCGCCAGGGTCTGGTTCTCCGCCTTGATGACCACCCCCTCCTTGGCCTCGATCGCCTGGTGCATGCCCTCGTTGTAGCGGCGGCCGGGCAGCATGCGGCCGGTGTGCTCGTCGACGATGAGCACCTCGCCCTGCAGCACGACGTAGTCCTTGTCGCGCTTGAAGAGCTCCTTGGCCTTGATCGCGTTGTTGAGGAAGCCCACCAGCGGGGTGTTGAGCGACTCGTAGAGGTTGTCGATGCCGAGGTGGTCCTCGATCTTGGCGATCCCGGGCTCGAGCACGCCCACGGTGCGCTTCTTCTCGTCGACCTCGTAGTCGACCTCGGGCGTCAGGCGCCGGACGATCTTGGCGAACTCCGCGTACCAGGTGTTCGCGTCTCCGGAGGCCGGTCCCGAGATGATGAGCGGCGTGCGGGCCTCGTCGATGAGGATCGAGTCGACCTCGTCGACGATCGCGTAGTGGTGGCCGCGCTGCACGAGCTCGTCGGTCGTCCACGCCATGTTGTCGCGCAGGTAGTCGAAGCCGAACTCGTTGTTGGTGCCGTAGGTGATGTCCGCCGCGTACTGCCGACGGCGCTCCTCGGGCTTCTGACCGGCGAGGATGCAGCCCGTCGTCAGGCCGAGGAAGCGGAAGACGCGGCCCATGAGGTCGCTCTGGTAGCCGGCGAGGTAGTCGTTGACCGTGACGACGTGCACACCCTTGCCGGTCAGCGCGTTGAGATACGCCGGCAGGGTCGCGACGAGGGTCTTGCCCTCACCGGTCTTCATCTCCGCGATGTTGCCCAGGTGCAGGGCAGCCCCGCCCATGAGCTGCACGTCGAAGTGCCGCTGGCCGAGCGTGCGCCGAGAGGCCTCGCGCACCGCGGCGAAGGCCTCGGGCAGCAGGTCGTCCAGCGTCTCCCCCGCCTCGAGGCGGGCCTTGAAGCGGTCCGTCTCCTCGCGCAGCTCCTCGTCGCTCAGCGCGGTGAAGCTGTCCTCGAGGGCGTTGACCTGGTCGGCCAGCCCGGCGAGCCGCTTGACGATCCGTCCCTCGCCGATGCGCAGGACTCTGTCGAGGATCGAGGGCACGCGATGCTCCAGACTCGTGGCTCCCCGCGCCGGCCGGCGCGGGCGGTCCGTGACCCGACCCGCGCGGGTCAGGGCAGACCGGGACCCATCGTAGGCGAGCGGCGCCGCGGCCGGAGCACGACCACGGCCGTGGCGAGCAGGGCTGCGCCGACCAGGCCGGCGGTGCCGAGCCGCTCGTCGCGCAGCAGGGCAGCGCCGAGAGCCGCCGTCAGCGGCTCGAGCAGGGCCAGCAGGCTCGCCGTCGTTGCCGGGACCGTCCGCAGGCCGGCGAAGTACGCGCCGTAGGCCAGCGCCGTGGGGCCGATGCCCAGGTACGCGACCAGCAGCCAGGCCGACGGTCCGGCGGGCAGGAGCGTGGGCAGGGCGGCGGCGAGGAGGTCGCCGCCCCCGCCGCCGGTCGCGGGCGCGGCCGCGACGCCCGCCACGATGGCCGCCGGCGCGAGCAGCAGCGCGCCCAGGGAGAACGACGCCCCGGTGAGCGTCAGCGGGTCGAGCCCTGCGACGGGCTGCCGGTTGACCAGCGTCAGGGTGGCGAAGGCGGCCGCCGCCACGAGGGCGAGCCCGACCCCGGCGGGGCTGCCGCTGTCCGAGACCCCGACGAGGAGCGCGAGCCCCGCGAGGGCGAGGACCACGGCGAGGACCGTGCGCCCGCCCGGCACGCGGCGCCGGCGCACCGCCGTCGCGCTCGCCACGAGCACCGGTGCAGCCCCCAGCGCGACGAGCGTGGCCACGCTCACCGACGTCCAGGACACCGCGAGGAAGTAGCAGGCCTGGTAGACGGCGGCGAGCAGCCCCGTGAGGAGCACGCGGCGCCGGGCGGGGAGCGAGCCGCGCAGCCGGCCGAGACGACGCGCGACGGCGAGCGCCGCGAGCAGCACCCCACCGCCGACGGCGAGCCGGGCCGTGGCGACGGCGAGCATGCCGATCCCGTCGGCGGCGAGGGTCGCACCTGCCAGCCCCCCGGTGCCCCAGAGCACGGCCCCGAGGACCACGAGCCCGAAGTCGCGCGGCCGCATCGCCGCGTGCTCGTCCACCTCGATGTCAAGGCCGACGACCGGTCACTCGACGGGGGGCTGCACGCCGCGAGCCTAGAGGAGCGCGTCGGCGAGGTCCCCGTGCGCGCCGGGCGCCCGAGCCACGGCGGACAGCCCGAGCCAGCGCGCCATGAGGTCGAGCTCGGCGCGCAGCTCGGGGACCAGCCCGGAGTGCGAGGCCGCGAGCCCGTCGGGGACGCGGCCCGCCGCCTGCCCCGCCGTCGCGCCCGGTGCGGCGGGCTCGCGGTGGGCGGCCTGGACCAGCAGCACCCCGGCCCGCCGGTCCGCCTTGAGGTCCACGCGGGCGGCGATCCGGTCGCCGAGCAGGAACGGCAGGACGTAGTAGCCGTGCACGCGCCGGTGCGCCGGGACGTAGATCTCGATCCGGTAGCGCGTTCCGAAGAGCTCCTCGAGCCGTCGCCGCTCGAAGACCAGCGGGTCGAACGGGCTGAGCAGGGCGCGACCCGTCGCGCGACGCGGCAGCTCGGCGTCCCGGTGCAGGTAGGTGGGCCGGTCCCAGCCCCGCACGGTCACCGGCGCGAGCACGCCGTCCTCGACGAGCGCGGCCAGGGCCGCCGGCACGTGCGGGCTGCGCAGCCGGAAGTAGTCGGCGAAGCAGCCCGCCGTGCCGATGCCGTGCGCCCTGGCACCGATCTCGAGGAGCGCCCGCACGGCGTCCGCCTCGTCGGGCTCGGGCTCCGCCAGCACGTGCGCCGGCAGCACCCGCTCGACGAGGTCGTAGCGACGCTCGAAGGAGGTGGTGCGCCCGGCGCAGGCCACCTCGCCGATGCGGAACAGCCGCTCGAGGCCCTCCTTGGCCACCGACCAGTCCCACCACCCCCCGCCCGCGTGCGGGTGGCGGGACTCGAACCGCGCGTGCACCTGGCGGGCCGTCACGGGCCCCTCGTCGCGCACCATCGCGCGGATCTCGTCGAGCGCGGCCGCGTGCTCGTGCACGAACCCGTCCGACGCCGACCACCATCGCTCGCGGAAGGCATGCCTGCCCCACCCCAGCAGGCGGTACGTCGACGGCGGGACGAGGGACGCCTCGTGCGCCCAGGTCTCCACCAGCCGGCGCGGGGCCGTGCCGGCGGCGCGGTCGAGCAGCCCGACGTCGTAGGGGCCGACGCGCGAGAACGTCGGCACCAGGTGCGCCCGCGCCAGCACGTTGACCGAGTCGATCTGCAGGAGTCCCAGCCGGTCGACGACGCCCTGCAGGTGGCGCATCGTCGCCGGCCCGCCGGGGCGCCGCGGCCGGTCCAGCCCCTGGGCGCGCAGCGCGATCCGCCGGGCCTGGGCCAGGGAGAGGTCCGCCGGCCGGGACGGGAGGCGTGTCGGCATGGGCCCATCCTGCCGCCCTCCACCGACACCCCCTGCTCCCCAGCGCGCGCCGCCGGCCCCGACCCGCCGTGGGGCGGGTCGGGGCCGGCGGTCGCCGCGACGAGCTGTCCGAGCGAGGCCCGGTGCGGTCAGACGGCCGAGGTCACCGCGGCGACGGGTGCGTCGAGCCGGATCACCCCGTAGCTCCAGCCCCGCCGCCGGTAGGCGACCGACGGCAGCGCGGTCTCGGCGTCGATGAAGAGGAAGAAGTCGTGCCCGACCATCTCCATCTCGTACAGCGCGTCGTCGAGCGTCATCGGCTGGGCGTGGTGGGTCTTCTCGCGGATGACCACCGGGGAGTCGCCCCACGGCGTCTCGACGGCCTCACCCGGGGCGGGCGGCGTCGGCGCGGGCTCGGGCGGCGGCATCGGGGTCGGCAGCGCGTCCGTCGGGACCGGCGGGGTGTCCTTGTGGTGGTCCTTGCGCCGGTCGCGCGCGCGGCGCAGGCGCTCGGCGAGCTTGGTCACCGCGGCGTCGAGCGCGGCGTACGGGTCGTCCGCGGAGGCCTCCGCGCGGACCACGGGTCCCTTGCCGCGCACGGTCAGCTCGACGCGCTCGCTGAGGTCCGACTGCCTGGGGTTCTTCTCATGCGTGATCTCGACGTCGATCCGCTGGGCGCGCGGAGCGAGCTGCTCGACCTTGCCGAGCTTGTCGGTGACGTGGCGGCGGAACCGCTCGGGAACCTCGACGTGACGGCCGACGACGACGATCTCCATGATGACCTCCTGTGGTGGGGCGGCGCGTCGCCGCCCGACGGATGGGCGACACCCTCATGGGGCGGACGGCGGGCACCACCTCCTCGTCGAGGTGGGCGATCCGGCCGGGTCTGCGGCCGGGCGGGCGGCCGCGCGGCGATCCTGCGGCCCGCGCGGGCCACGGACTGTGCCGACGCGGTGCTCCATGTACTGACGTTAGTCCGCACGGGGCGCCGGGAGAAGCGCCGCGCGGGTGAGGTTCGGTGAAGGTGTCGCCGCCACGACGACCGCACCGAGCACCAACCCGCCGGCGAGCACCAGCGCGTCCTCGCACGCCGCGAGCGTGGCACCCGTCGTCACGACGTCGTCGACGAGCACGTGCAGCCCGTGTGCGGCGCGCGCGCCGCCGACCACCCGCACCCGGCCGGTCGTGTTGCGTCGGCGCGCCCTGGCACCGAGCCCCACCTGGTCGCGCCCACCGCGCCGTTGCGCCAGGAGGCGGGCCGCACGCGCGTCCAGCCCCGCGGCGCGGAGCTCGGCGACGACGGCCCCGGCCAGCAGGGCGGTGAGATCGGCACCGCGCCGACGGCGCGCACCGGGCGCCGAGGGCACTGCGACCACGCCCAACGTCCGGCCGCCCACCGCCGTGAGCAGGTCCGGGGCGGCCGCGGCAGCTGCCCGCCGCACCGCCACCAGCAGGGCGCCGGTGAGGTCCGCGCGACCGCCGTCCTTCCACGCCAGCACCACGCCGCGCACGGGTCCGGCGTACGCCGCGGCGGTCCACACGGCCAGGCTGGTGCCGTCCAGGCGGTCCAGCCGCGGCACGTCACCCTCGCAGCGGCGCACGGCGTCCAGCGCGGCTGCGCAGCCGGCGCACAGCGGCACGTCCCACCGGCCGCAACCCGCGCAGGCCACCGGCAGGACGAGCCGCGTGAGGTCCCGCGCGGCTCGTCGCACGGTTCCGGCGTGCTCCACGCACGGCGACGACGCGTCGAGGCCCGGTCGCCACCGCCGCGGGGTGCTCACCCGCCGAGCATGCCGCGCGCACGGCCGCCCGCACGGCCGTCCACAGGCTCAGCCCGGGAAGGCGGGGTCCCGCACGTCGGTGGCCACGACCACCCAGCTGGTCCCCTGCCGTGAGCGCAGCGTGCCCTCCGTGTCGGTGAGGTAGAGGGAGCGGTCACCCCGGCCCGCCGCGATCGACTCCGTGCCGTCCACGAGCGTCAGCGCGGCCGACGGCCCGCCGACGGGCACGAGGTGGATGGTCGGCAGCGTCAGCGACCCGCTGCGGCCCAGTACCGCGACCGTGCCCTCGTCCACCCAGACCACCTGGGTGGCGTCGTCCATCCCCGCGCCGATCTGCAGGCGCTCGTCCCCCAGCCGCTGCGGACGCCCCGTCTCGTCGCGGACGACGGCCGCGACGTCGATCGCGACCGCCGGTGCCGACACCCCCGTGTGCACGACGACCACGCGGTCGCCGTCGCGGGAGACGCGCATCGACCGCACCGAGCGCCCGTCCAGCCAGTCGACGGCGACGGGCACGGCCTCGCCGTCCGCACTGACGGCCGTGAGCCCGCCGGACGGCGCCCGCTCGCCCGTCCAGACCCAGTCGAACCGGTCGATCGACGGCGCGAGCAGCGCGGTCCCGGAGAACAGGGGCGTCGGCGCGTCGCCGCCCGTCGGGAGGGCGAGCAGCTGGCCGGCACCCTCGAGCACCACCCGAACCTGCTCGTCGAGGCTGACGGCCGGGTCGTGGACCGCGCGCCCGGTGAGGTCGGCCGCGTCGTCGACGGGCCGGACGACGCCGTCCTCGACGAGGGACAGCTGGCCCTCGGCCAGGACGTACGGGCCGTTCGGCGGTGACACGTCGCGCACCGGGACGGTGGTCGCGGTCGACGCCCACGGTCCGCCGTCGCCGACGGTCACCAGGACGTCGCTCACCGCCGCGCCGGGCACCCGCTCGAGCGTGGCGTCGAGCTGGGCGAGCAGAAGGTTGCGCTGGCTCTCGCTCGCCGTCCCTGCCTCGGCCGACAGCGCGACCGTCGCCACCTGGTCCGTCACCGTGACCGCACCGATACCCAGCTGCGTGCCGTCCGGTGCACCGGTCTGCACGACGTCGCGCAGCCAGGCCGACGGCCCCGCCAGCAGCGCCCGCACCGCGGCGGTCGCGATCCGCACGGTGGGGAACCACCGCACCTCGGGGACCAGCTGCTCACCGTCGAGGCTCGCGAAGTACACCGGCATGCGGCGGTACAGGTTGGCGAAGCTCGACGCGGACATGAGCACGACGTCGTCGAGGGCCGAGATGCGCCACTGGCCGTCGGCGTTGCGCCGCAGCTCCAGGCTCAGCTCCTCCTGCGCGCCCGTGGGCGCCTCGGTGTACACGCCGTCGCCGTCGAGCGACCCCTCGACGGGCACGCTGACCACCGCGGTGCCGTCCTCCCGGACCTCGATCTCCGGGCCGCCACCCTGGAGCGGGTAGACGAGCACGCGCGCCGTCGGGTCCCACCGTGCGGCCGTGGCCGGGTCGAGGAACTTGCGGGCGACGACGAACTCGTCCGACACCCCGGCGGCGCCGGCGCTGAGGAACCCGTTGACGATCTCCTCGGGGGTGCCGTCCGGGGGCGGGTCGTTCGCGAGGTCGATCGCGGGACCGGGATCGGTGAGGACGACGTCGCCCGTGTTGATCGGGCCCGACGTCGGGATGGCCACGCAGCCGGCCAGCGCGACGAGCAGGCAGGCACCGGCGGCGGCCGCCGCCACAGACCCCCGGGTCGCACGCGCGCGCGCCATCAGTCCTCCAGCCGGTCGAGGTCGGGCAGGCCCGCGGGGTCCAGCCCCGAGCCCAGGGTGGCGGCGAGGACGGGCACGTCGTCCTCGACGGGCACCAGGGCGAGCGGCGAGCTCTCCAGCGCGATGCCCGCGCGGCGCGGCAGGGTGAGCCGGAAGCACGCCCCCTGACCGGGCCGCCCCCACGCCTCGAGCCAGCCACCGTGCAGGTGCGCGTCCTCGATCGAGATCGCCAGGCCGAGGCCGGTGCCGCCGGTGGTCCGGGCCCGTGCCGGGTCCGCCCGCCAGAAGCGGTCGAAGACGTGCTCGGCCTCCTCCTCGGTCATCCCCACACCGTGGTCGCGGACGGTGACGGCGAGCGTGCGCTGGTCAGCGCCCAGCCGGACCTCGACGGGACGCCCCTCGGCGTGCTCGACGGCGTTGACGAGCAGGTTGCGCAGCACACGCTCGATCCGGCGGGGGTCGATGTCCGCGATGACGGAGACCTCGGGCAGGTCGACCGACAGCCAGACCCCGCGCCGCTCGGCGAGCGGGGCCGCCTGCTCGACGGCACCGGTGACGACGTCGCGCACGTCGCGCCCCTGGGCGTCGAGCATCGCGGCACCCGCGTCGAACCGGCTGATCTCCAGCAGGTCGGCCAGGAGGTCCTCGAACCGGTCGAGCTGCGCGGTGAGCAGCTCCGCCGAGCGCGCCGCCGCCGGGTCGAGGCCGCCACGCGCCTCGTGGATCACCTCGGCCGCCATCCGGATGGTCGTCAGGGGTGTCCGGAGCTCGTGCGAGACGTCCGAGACGAACCGACGCTGGAGGTGGCTCATCTCCTCCATCCGGCCGATCTGGTCCTCGAGCGACTCGGCCATCTCGTTGAACGACCGGGCGAGGGTGGCCATCTCGTCCACGCCCTTCACGGTCATCCGCTCGGTGAGGTGGCCGTCGGCCAGCCGCTCGGCCACCCCGGCGGCGCTCCGCACCGGCTGCACGGCCTGGCGGGTGACCAGCCAGGTCATCGCACCGAGCAGCACGACGAGGCCGGCCCCGGCGAGGGCGAGCACCTGCTGGACGAAGGACAACGTCGTCTGCTCTGCCTGCAGGCTGTAGAGGTAGTAGAGCTCGTACTGCCCTGCGGCGGGCACGTTGACGACCGAGCCGATGACCACGCCGGGCTCCGCCCCGCCGTCCTCCGTCGGGATCGCCACGGACGTCCAGCGCTGCAGGTCGTCCGAGCGGACGGTCTCGCGCAGCTCGGGGGTGAGCAGCACGTCGAGGGAGCGGTCGGCCGTCGACACGTCGTTGACGAGCACCGGCACGTCACCGGGCGAGCGCCGCAGCCACACCTCGGGCTCGCCGGACCCGGACGCCTTGAGGGCGCGGACCAGCGCGTAGAACAGTGCCTGGACCTCCGCCTCCGTCGGCACGGACGAGGCGGAC
The DNA here is from genome assembly GCF_035443605.1 of Actinotalea sp. Lineage (NCBI taxonomy): Bacteria > Bacillati > Actinomycetota > Actinomycetes > Micrococcales > Cellulomonadaceae > Actinotalea > Actinotalea sp. The sequence continues at coordinate 22,152 of NZ_DAORSQ010000015.1, forward strand.
AGGTTCTCCTGGGCGCCCTGGGTGGAGCGCGCGCTCTCCTCGAGCAGCTGCTGGACGCGCTGCTCGAACAGCCCGTCGCGGATCCGGTCCGACAGGTAGCCGCCCAAGGTGACGAGCGCGGCGATGCCCACCACGAGCGTCGACGTGATGACGCGGACCTGCAGGGACGCGCGCCAGTGGTAGACCGCCGCGCGGCCGCCCTGGACGGCTCGCCACCGGGCGAGCAGCGCCCTGCGCCGCACCCTGGTCCACCAGCCACTCATCGACCGGCCCTCGTCACGTGCCGTCGGTACCCGCCTTGTAGCCCACGCCACGCACGGTCACGACGATCTCGGGGTGCTCCGGGTCGTGCTCGATCTTGGACCGCAGGCGCTGCACGTGGACGTTGACCAGGCGCGTGTCCGCGGCGTGGCGGTAGCCCCAGACCCGCTCGAGGAGCACCTCGCGCGTGAAGACCTGCCACGGCTTGCGGGCCAGGGCCACCAGCAGGTCGAACTCCAGCGGCGTGAGCGGGATGAGCTCACCCGCGCGGGTGACCCGGTGGCCCGTGACGTCGACCTCGAGGTCGCCGATGCTCAGGTGCTCGGGCGTGGGCTCGTCCGTGCGGCGCAACCTCGTGCGGACTCGGGCGATGAGCTCCTTGGGCTTGAACGGCTTGGGGATGTAGTCGTCCGCACCGGACTCGAGCCCGAGGACGATGTCGACGGTGTCGCTCTTCGCCGTGAGCATGACGATCGGCACACCCGACTCGGCCCGGATGAGGCGGCAGATCTCCGTGCCGTCCTTGCCGGGGAGCATGAGGTCGAGCAGCACGAGGTCGGGCTGGCCCGCGCGGAAGGCACCGAGCGCCTCGTCGCCGTGTGTGCAGAACAACGGCTCGAAGCCCTCCGAGCGCAGCACGATCCCGATCATCTCGGCCAGTGCGACGTCGTCGTCCACCACCAGGATGCGTCCCTTCATGGGCCCATGGTGTCATCCCGCAGGCCCGCCACGCGCACACGGGGCCCGAGGCGCCGTCGGCGGGGTGCACCGGCGTGGCACGATGGGCGCGCAGCGCGCTGTCACGGCGGCGCTCGAGCATGCCGTGAGCACCGCAGGGGAGAGACGTGAGCGATCCGCACCAGACACCCGCAGGGCCGTCCGGCTGGGGTCCCGGCTACACCCAGCCGGTCCAGCCCGGCTACGGCCAGCCGCAGTACGGGCAGCCGCAGTACGGCCAGCCCGTGCCCGGCCAGCCCGCCGCCCCCGGCTACGGCCAGCCGCAGTACGGGCAGCCGCCGAACGGCGCACCCGTGGGCTACCGCCCCCCGCCCGTCCAGCGCGGGATCGTGCCGCTGCGCCCGTTGAGCCTCGGCGAGCTGTTCGACGGCGCCTTCCGTGCCGTCCGGGCCAACCCGCGCGTGATGTTCGGGTTCACCGGGGTGGTCGTCGCGATCGCGGTGGCGATCCAGGGCCTGGTGCAGTGGTTGCTGCTCGGCGTCATCGCCGGGGATCTGTCCACCGTGACGAGCGAGATCGACCCCACGGGTGAGCTCGGGCTGGCCGACTCGCTGGGCTCCACGCTGGCGCAGTCCGCGACCCTGCCGGTCCTCTCGCTCGCGACGACCGTGCTCACCGGGGTGCTCATCGCCTCGGTCTCCCGCTCGGTCATCGGCCAGAGCATCACCGTGGGCGAGCTGTGGCGGCTGCACTGGCGGCGCGCCCTCTGGCTCGTCGTCTTCTCCGCCGCGACCGGGCTCGTCGTCGCGGCGGCCTGGGCAGCCCTGATCGTCCCCGTCGTGCTGCTCGCCGCGGCCGAGCAGTGGGCCGGCGCCGTCGCGCTGGGCCTGGTCGGGTTCATCGGGCTGTTCCTCGCCACCGTCTGGTTCCAGATCCGGATCCTGCTCGTCCCGCCAGCCCTCGTCCTCGAGGGGACCGGCGTGTGGCAGGCCGTCACCCGCGGCTGGGCCCTGACCCGCGGCAGCTTCTGGCGGATCCTCGGCATCTACCTGCTGACCACCCTCATCACCGGGTTCGTCGCGCAGGTCATCCTCGTCCCCGTGACGATGGTCGCGGCCCTCGTCCTGCAGGACCCGTCGATGACCTCCGGCGGCGCGATCGCGCTCATCTCCGTGGGCACGGCCGTCGCCTACACCCTGACGATCGTCTTCATGGCCGCCGTCGTCGCCCTGCTCTACATCGACATCCGCATCCGCCGCGAGGGCCTGGACGTCGAGCTGATCCGGGCCGCCGAGGCCGCCGCCGCGCGGTGAGCACGACGTCCGCACTGCTGCTGAGCGTGCTGGCCGAGGTCCCGGTCGACCCCGATGCCGCCACCGCGCAGCGCTGGGCGCGCGCCGAGCTCGCCGACCCGGTGTACCACCAGAGCCCCAGCCTGCTGGAGCTCCTCCTCGACTGGCTCTGGGAGCAGCTGGCCCAGGCGCAGCAGGCTCTGACCGCGTTCGACGCGCGCACGGCCGCCGTCCTCGCCGCCGCGGGGGTGCTGCTCGCCGGCGTCGTCGCGCTCGTGGTCGCCGGCCCGGTGGGGCGGGCCCGTCGCGGACGGCGCGCGTCGGTGGACGTCTTCGGCGACGATGCGCGCTCGGCCGCAGAGCTGCGCGCGTCGGCGGACGCCGCCGCGTCCGCCGGCGACTGGGCGGCGGCGGTGCTCGACCGCTTCCGTGCGATCCTGCGGTCCCTCGAGGACCGGACCCTGCTCGACCCGCGACCGGGGCGCACGGCCCACGAGGCGACGGAGGTGGCCGGCGGGCGGCTGCCCCAGCACGCCGCTGAGCTACGCCGCGCCGGCCGGCTGTTCGACGACGTCTGCTACGGCGACACCGTGCCGGACGCGGCGGACGACGCCTCCCTCCGCGAGCTCGACACCAGCCTGCGGACCGCCCGGCCCGTCCCGCTCGCCCCGATGGTCGACGCGTGAGCGCCGCCGGGACGGCAGCGCCCGTCGCGCCCGGCTCGACGTCCGCCGGCGACCGCGCCGCGGGCAGGGCCACCCCCGCCGCCCCGGTGGTGCTCGGCGGCGGCGTCTCGGGCGCCGGCCGCGCCAGGGCCCGCTGGCGCACGTGGCGCTGGCCGCTGCTCGTGGTGCTCGTCGTGGTGCTCGCCGGCCTGGTCGGCGCCCTGGTGCGCCCCACGCTGTCCGCCGAGCGCTTCGGCACGGACAACCCCGCGCCAGACGGCGCCAGGGCCCTGGCCCAGATCCTGGGCGAGCAGGGCGTGCGGATCACCACCGTGCGCAGCACCGCCGAGGCGGTCGCCGCGGCGCAGGCGGGTACCACCCTGCTCGTCGTGGAGACCTACCTGCTGAGCGACACGCAGATCGCCGACCTCGCGGCCACCGACGCGGACCTGGTCCTCGCCTCCCCCGAGGGCTACCACCTGCCGCTGTTCACGCAGGGCGCGCTCGAGGGCGGCTGGGGCCTCACGGGGCCCGCCGCCGCGCGCTGCACCGACCCCGATGCGCAGGCGGCAGAGCGGGTCGAGAGCTGGGGCTACGGCATCCGCTCGACCGGCCCCGGCACCGTCCTGTGCTTCCCCGCCGACGGCGAGCCGACCATGGGTGCCTACGCTGCGCTCGAGGTCGACGGCCGGCGCGTCGTCGTCCTCGACGACGCCGGTTGGCTGACCAACGCACGGCTCGCCGAGGACGGCAACGCCGCCCTCGGGCTGCGCGCCCTGGGTCACCACGAGCAGCTCACGTGGTACCTGCCCTCGGTGGGCGACACGACGGCGACCGTGCCGGTGGGCGCGATGCTGCCCGGCTGGGCGGGTCCGGTCGCGGCCCAGCTCGCCGTCGTCGTCCTCGCGCTGGCCCTGTGGCGGGGCCGCGCGCTCGGCCCCGTCGTCACGGAGCCCCTGCCCGTCACCGTCCGCGCCGCGGAGACGGCCCTGGGCCGCGGACGGCTGTACCGCCGCGCACGCTCCCGCGGGCACGCCGCCGCCTCGCTGCGCGCGGGGACGGCGCGGCGCACCGCCGCTCGGCTCGGCCTGCCCCGCACCGCCGGGGCCACCGCCGTCATCGACGCCGTCGTGCGGGCCACCGGACGACCGACCGAGCAGGTCGCCGGCCTGCTGTACGGACCACCACCGACCGACGACGTCGGGCTGCTCGCCCTGGCCCGGCTGCTCGACCACCTGGAGAGCGAGGTTCATCGCCCGTGACAGAACCCACCTGGCAGTCGGCCGCGCCGACTCCCCCGCCGCCGACGCCGGCCGTCCCGCCGCCCCCGGCACCGCCGATCGCGGCACAGCCCGCCGCAGCGCACCGGGCCCAGCAGCTGACGCCGTCCGACGAGCTGCGCGGCGCCCTCGCGGCCCTGCGCACCGAGGTGGGCAAGGCCGTCGTCGGGCAGGACGCCGCCGTCAGCGGCCTCATCATCGCGCTGCTGTGCCGCGGGCACGTGCTGCTCGAGGGGGTGCCGGGGGTGGCCAAGACGCTGCTGGTGCGCACGCTGAGCACCGCGCTGGCGCTCGACACCAAGCGGGTCCAGTTCACGCCCGACCTCATGCCCGGCGACGTCACCGGCTCGCTGGTCTACGACGCGCGCACGGCGCAGTTCTCCTTCCGGGAGGGACCGGTGTTCACCAACCTGCTGCTCGCGGACGAGATCAACCGCACGCCCCCCAAGACGCAGGCATCGCTCCTCGAGGCGATGGAGGAGCGGCAGGTGTCCGTGGACGGCACCCCGCGCCAGCTCCCGGACCCGTTCCTCGTCATCGCGACCCAGAACCCCGTCGAGTACGAGGGCACCTACCCGCTGCCCGAGGCCCAGCTCGACCGGTTCCTGCTCAAGCTGACGCTGCCGCTGCCCGAGCGCGACCAGGAGATCGAGGTGCTGCGGCGGCACGCCGCGGGCTTCGACCCGCGCGACCTCGCCGCAGCGGGCGTGCGCCCGGTCACGGACGCCGCCCAGCTCGCCATGGCGCGGGCCGAGGTGGCCCAGGTGCAGGTGGCGCCCGAGGTGCTCGGCTACGCGGTCGACATCTGCCGTGCCACCCGCCAGTCCCCGTCGCTGTCGCTGGGCGTCTCCCCGCGCGGGGCGACGGCGCTCCTGGCGACCGCGCGCGCCTGGGCGTGGCTGGCCGGTCGCGGCTACGTCACGCCGGACGACGTCAAGGCCCTGGCCCACCCGACGCTGCGCCACCGCGTGCAGCTGCGGGCCGAGGCCGAGCTCGAGGGCGTCACCGCGGAGAGCGTGCTGGACACCGTGCTCGGCGCTGTCCCGGTCCCGCGCTGAGGATGGCGATCACCTGGCGGGCCGTCGCCCTCGCCGCGCTGGGCGTGGTGCCGGTGCTGCTCGCCCCCGCCTTCGGTGTCGTGGCGGCGTGGGCGGCGCTCGTCGTGCTCCTGTGCGGTGTGGACCTCGCCCTGGCGGCCTCGCCGCGCCTCGTGCAGGTGGTCCGGCAGGTGCCCGGCTCGGTGCGGCTCACCGAGTCGACGCGCTCGACGCTCGTGGTGACCAACGGCTCGACCCGGCGGCTGCGCGGGATCGTGCGCGACGCGTGGCAGCCGTCGGCCGGGGCCAGCGCCAACCGGCACCGCGTCGACCTCCCGCCCGGTGAGTCGCGTCGCGTCGTCACCCCGCTGAGACCGACGCGCCGCGGCGACCGGATGGCGGACCGCGTCACGGTGCGCTCGTTCGGCCCGATGGGCCTGGCCGGCCGCCAGGTGAGCGCGCCGGTGCCCGGACGGCTGCGCGTGCTGCCCGAGTTCGCCTCGCGGCGCCACCTGCCGAGCCGGCTGGCGCGCCTGCGCGAGCTGGACGGGCGCACGGCGGTCCAGGTGCGCGGCGCCGGCACGGAGTTCGACTCGCTGCGCGAGTACGTCATCGGCGACGACGTGCGCTCCATCGACTGGCGGGCCACGGCCCGACGCTCCGAGGTCGTGGTGCGCACGTGGCGTCCCGAGCGGGACCGCCGTGTGCTCATCGTGCTCGACACGTCGCGGACGTCGGCGGCGCGGATCGGGGACCTGCCTCGGATCGACGCCTCCATCGAGGCCGCCCTGCTGCTCTCCGCGCTGGCCTCGCGCGCCGGCGACCGCGTGGACCTCATCGCGTTCGACCGCCGCGTGCGCGCGCAGGTGGCGGGGGCGAGCGGACCGCGCCTGCTGCCGGCACTGGCGGACGCCCTGGCCCCCGTCGAGCCCGCGCTCGTCGAGACGGACTGGCCCGGCGTCGTCGCAGCGGTGCAGCAGCGGATGTCCCGGCGCGCGCTCGTCGTGCTGCTCACCGCGCTCGAGCCGGCGAGCGTGGGACACGGCCTGCTGCCCGTGGTGGCCCCTCTGTCCAAGGACCACGTGGTGGTGCTGGCGTCGGTGGCGGACCCCGAGGTGGCGCACCTGCGCACGGGGCGCGCGACGTCCGCCGAGGTCTACGACGCGGCCGCGGCCGAGCGCACCGAGCTGGAGCGCGCGGCCGTCACGGTCCGGCTGCGCCAGCGCGGCGTCGAGGTGGTCGACGCCCTGCCGGACGACCTCGCGCCGCGCCTCGCGGACACCTACCTCGCGCTCAAGGCCGCCGGGCGGCTGTGAGCCCGGCTGCTGCCGGCGGTCGCCGGGGGCCTCAGGCCGCGACGGGCAGCTGGTCGGCCGCGTGGCCGTCGCGCAGGCCGCCGGTCTCCCCCGCGCGCACGGCGCGGCGCCCGAGGACCAGCACGTAGGCCCAGAACACGGCAAGGGCCAGCGCCCCGATCGCGACCTTGACCCCCCACGGCAGCGACGACGGCGTGACGAAGCCCTCGATGAGGCCGGCGACCGCCAGCACGCCCACCAGGCCGATCGCCACCGTGATGAGCGACAGCCCTGCCTCGACGAGCGCCCGCGAACGCGGCAGACCGCCGGGGTCCACCATGGTCCAGAAGATCCGCAGACCCGCGCCGGCGGCGACGAAGATCGCCGTCAGCTCGAGCAGGCCGTGCGGCAGGATCATCTGGAAGAAGACTCCCAGGCCGTCGTGCAGCGCCATGACGGCGCCGGCACCGCCCACGCCGACGGCGTTCTGCACCAGCACCATCACCGGCCACACGCCGGTGATGCCGAAGGCGACGCACTGCGCGGCGATCCACGCGTTGTTGGTCCAGACCTGCGCGGCGAAGCTCTCGCCCGGGTAGTTCGAGTAGTAGTTCGCGAACTCCTGCTCGGCGTACTCCTGCAGCTGGCTCGGGGTGCCCATCGCGGCCTGCGCCGCCGGGTCGCCGTACACGTGCAGGCCGGCGACGAGGGCGATCGCGAGGAACGCCACCATGACCGCCCACGTCCACCACCGCACGCGGTAGAGCGCCGCCGGCAGGACCACGCGCACGAACCGTGAGACGTCGCCCCACGACGGGTCGTGCGAGCCGGCGATCGCCGAGCGCGCGCGGCCGAGGACCTCGGACAGGCGCGAGACGAGCGAGGGGTCCGGCGCCGCCGACCGCACGGCCGACAGGTGGGTGGCGACCTCCTGGTAGAGCAGCACGATCTCGTCCGCCTCGGCGCCCGTGAGCCGGCCGCGCGAGGACAGGTGGTCCAGGCGCGCCCAGGTGGGGCCGTGCACGGCGGAGAACGCGTCGAGGTCCACGCCGGGTAGCCTGCCACAGCACGCGCGCGCACCGAGGGCGGGCACGAGCAGGTGAGCGGCCGGGGCATCAGGGAGGCGACGTGGACGACGAGATCCTCATCGGCGAGGGCGTCCTGCTCGACGCGCGCCCCGCGTCGTTCGCCAGCCGGCTGCTCGGCTCGCTCATCGACCTGCTGGTCACCGGCGTCGTCGCGTTCGCCATCCTGCTCCTCGGGGTCACGGCGGGCCAGAACCTCGACGCGGCTGCGGGATCGGCCCTGGGGATCGTCCTGGCGGTGACCGTCATGGTGGTCATCCCGACCACCGTCGAGACCCTCAGCCGGGGGCGGTCGCTCGGCAAGGTCGCGATGGGTCTGCGCGTGGTGCGCGACGACGGCGGCCCGGTGCGGTTCCGGCACGCCGTGGTCCGGGCGCTCGTCGGGGTGCTCGAGCTCTGGCTCACCGTCGGCTCGGTCGCGCTCATCACGTCGCTCGTCCACCCGCGCGGCAAGCGGCTGGGGGACATGCTCGCCGGCACCTACGCCGTGCGCGTGCGCGGCGGCCAGCGTCCCCTGCCACCGCTCGTCATGCCGGCCGAGCTCGCCGGCTGGGTGCGGCACGCCGACATCCGCCGCCTCCCCGACGGTCTGGCGCTCTCGGTGCGTCAGTTCCTCGGCCGCGTCGACGGGCTGCACATGGCCTCGCGCGTGCGCCTCGGCGTCGAGCTCGCTGCCGACGTGGAGCGCTACGTCGCCCCCGGCCCGCCGCCGGGCACCCACCCGGAGCGATTCCTCGCCGCCGTGCTCGCCGAGCGGCGGGACCGCGAGTACGCCCACGCGATCGCGGTGGCCCGGCAGGCCGCCGTGGAGACCGCCCTGGTCCAGCGGCTGCCGCACGCGGTGCCCGACCCGGCGAGCTGAGCCCCGGGCCCCTCAGCGGCCCGTGAGCGAGAAGTGCTGGTAGTCCAGCGGGCTGTCCCAGTGGCCGCCCCAGGCCCAGCCGGCCGCGGCAAAGGCCTGGACCACCACGTCGCCGTCGTGCACCACGCCCGGCAGGTCCGGCCGGTCGACGAAGGCACGCCCCTGCGCGGGGGCGACGTGCGCGCCGACGACGTAGGGGTTCTCCACCGGGTTGAGGTCGATCGCCCTGCCGTAGGCGTGCTCGGACCACGCCGTGCCGCCCGTGATGGCCCGGCAGTTGAAGGCGGACGTGTTGTCGGCCTCCATCGAGGCGGTGTCGTCGGCCCCGAAGTCGTCCACCAGCCGCATCGACGCCACGGGGAACCGCGCCTCGAAGAGCGCAGCGAACACCCCGACCACCGGCTCCGCCACGTCGGCGTGCACCACGAGCTCGCCCGTCTGCACGGCCCCGGCGAGGTCGACGTGGCTCACCGTGACGTACCGCAGGTCCGCCAGCGGTACCGGGCAGCCCGGCCGCCACGAGGCGTGCATCCGCCCGGCGAGCTCCGGGGTGATGGGTGCGACGCTCGAGGCGAAGACGGGTCCGGTCGGGGTCGGGCTCGGCGCGCTCGTCGGCGTGCCGCCCGTCGCCACGGTGGGGCTCGGGACGGGAGACGACGGCGCAGCGACCGAAGGGTCCTCGCGCGACGCGGGCGCGGGCCGTGCACCCTCGGCCGCCTCCGGCGCGCAGCCCGCGAGGGCCACGAGGGCGCAGGCGGCGGCGAGCGCGCCACCCACCCTCCGGCGGCGCACCGGGCTCAGTCCCCGGCGGTGACCGCCACCGCGCGGCGCAGGTCGGGCTCGAGGTAGATCGTCGCCGCGATCGGCACGGCCGCGCGCACGCGGGTCTCGGCCGCGTCGATCGCCTCGGCGACCTCGCGGGCCGTCTCCGCCTCGGAGACCTCGATCTTCGCGGCGACCAGCAGCTCCTCCGGCCCGATGTGCAGGGTGCGCAGGTGGATGACCGACACGACGCCGGGGCCGACCAGCGCCTGCTCGACCGCGGCGATGTTCTCCTGGCTCGCGGACTCCCCGAGCAGCAGCGAGCGGGTCTCGAGCGCGAGCACGATGGCGATGGTGACGAGCAGCACGCCGATGGAGGCCGTGCCCGCGGCGTCCCATCGTCCGTCGCCCGTGAGGAGGGTCAGGCTCACGCCGAACATCGCCAGGACCAGGCCGATGAGCGCGCCGAGGTCCTCGAGCAGCACCACGGGCAGCTCTGGCGCCTTGGCGTTGCGCACGAACGAGACCCAGGACTGCCGGCCACGCACGTGGTTGGACTCCACGATCGCCGTGCGGAACGAGTAGCTCTCCATCGCGATCGCCGCGACGAGCACCGCGAGGGGCACCCACCACCACTGGCCCTCGATGGGCTCGGGGTGCGACCACTTGTGCCACGCCTCGTAGAGCGCGAAGAGGCCGCCGACGCTGAAGAGCACGATCGCCACGATGAAGGCGTACAGGTACCGCTCGCGGCCATACCCGAAGGGGTGGGCGCTGCTGGCCTCCCGGCGCGCCCGCTTGCCGCCGAGGAGCAGCAGGGCCTGGTTGCCCGAGTCCGCCACGGAGTGGACCGACTCGGCGAGCATCGAGCTCGAGCCGGTCAGCAGGTACGCGATGAACTTCGTCACCGCGATGCCGAGGTTGGCGCTCAGCGCCGCGATGATCGCCCGGTTGCCGCCGCCGTGGGACATGTCAGGCGCTCCTCTGAGGGGTCGGGCCGGGCGCCACTGCCTCGTCGACGAGCAGCACGGGGATCCCGCTGCGCACCGGGTAGACCAGGGCGCACGCCGGTGCCGTGCAGGCCAGCCGCTCCGGGCCGCGGTCGGCGAGGGTCCCGCCGCACGCGGGGCAGCGCAGGATCGCGCGGACCCACGGCTCGAGGGCCGGGCCGGCCATCAGGCGGTCGCCGACGGCTCGGCTGCCACGGCGCGCACCAGGGCGAGCACGTCGTCGCGCACCTTGACCATCACGTCCTCGTCTGCCGCCTCGACGTTGAGGCGCAGCAACGGCTCGGTGTTCGACGCACGCAGGTTGAACCACCACCGCGGGCTGGTGCCCCAGTGCGAGATGGTCAGCCCGTCGAGCTCGTCCACCTCCACCGGGCCGGCCCCGTGCTCGGTGACGTACGCCTGGACCACGCGCGCGCGGGCGGCCGGGACGTCGGCCACGACGGAGTTGATCTCGCCGCTGGCCGCGTAGGGCATGTACGCCTCGGCGAGGGAGGACATCGCGACGGGCTCGCCCTGGGCGTCCCGCGCGGCGTCGAGCGCCGCGAGCACGTGCATCGCGGCGAGCATGCCGGTGTCGGCGAAGAAGAAGTCGCGGAAGTAGTAGTGCGCGCTGTGCTCGCCGCCGAAGACCGCCTTGTAGCGCGCCATCTCGGCCTTGATGTACGAGTGCCCCACCCGGGTGCGCACCGTGCGGGCGCCGGCGGCGCTCAGCAGGTCGGGCACCACCTGGGACGTGATGAGGTTGTGGATGACCGTGGGTGTGCGGCCCTCGGCGAGCTCGCGCTCCACCTCGCGCAGCCCCACGAGGGCCGTGATCGCCGAGGGGCTGACCGGCGCGCCGTGCTCGTCGACGACGAAGCAGCGGTCGGCGTCGCCGTCGAACGCCAGGCCGAGGTCCGCGCCGTGCTCCACGACGGCGGCCTGCAGGTCCACCAGGTTGCTGGGCTCGAGCGGGTTGGCCTCGTGGTTCGGGAAGCTGCCGTCCAGCTCGAAGTACAGCGGGACGATCTCGATCGGCAGCGGGCTCAGCCCGGCCGCGGCGCCCAGCACGGCCGGGGCGGTGAGCCCGGCCATCCCGTTGCCGGCATCGATGACCACCTTGATCGGCCGGTTGC
>NZ_DAORSQ010000016.1:0-6180 GCF_035443605.1 Actinotalea sp.
GCGCGAGATGCCGGTGGTGATGTCCTGCTGCGAGCGGCTGCGCTGCTCCCAGTCGACCAGCGGCGCGATGAACATCGATTGCGACACATCGGGCGCGCCGGCAATCGCCAACCGCGCGCGCACCTCCGGCACCTCGGCGAGGAACGCCTGGTAGCCCTGCGCGACGAGGTCGTCGCGGACCGCCTCGGCGGAGGCCGTCAGCGCCCCGGGGTGGATGACGAGCACCTTGCGCACGCGAGGTCCGAGCAGCCCGGGCAGGGCGCCGAGCAGGTGCGAGCCGATGACGACGTCGTAGGGCTGGGCGCCGGCCACGCTCACGCGGGTCTCAGTCATCGGTGGGTCCTCCCGGCGCGGCCAGGGCCGCCTCGATCTCTGCGGCGACCTGGGCGGGGCGCCGCCCGTCCGTGTCGACGTGCAGCGTGGCCACAGCGGCGTAGACGGGCCTTCGCGCGTCCATGAGGGCCTGCCACTGCGCGCGCGGGTTGCCGAGCAGCAGCGGACGGGCCTGGTTGAAGCCGACCCGGGGTGCCGCATGGGCTAGGGAGACGTCGAGAAATGCCACGGCTCCCCCGCCCTCGACGTACCGCGCGAGGGCGGCCTGCGTGGCGGGGTCCAGCACCGCGCCACCGCCGAGGGCGAGCACGCCACGGTGGGCGGCCAGCGCCGCCGCCACGGCGTCGCGCTCCAGCGCGCGGAACGCGGGCTCGCCGTCCTGCACGAAGATGTCGCTGATCGATCGACCGGCGGTGCGCTCGACGTCCTCGTCCGTGTCGCGCGACGTCAGGCCCAGGCGCACGGCCAGGGCGCGCGCGACCGTCGACTTGCCCGAGCCGGGCGGCCCGACGAGCACGACGACGGGCCCGGGGCCGGCCTTCTCGGGTGCGCTCATCGCTGCAGCGGCGGGATCGCGTCGAGGTAGCCGGCCAGGTTGCGGGCCACCTCCGCGACGCTGTCCCCGCCGAACTTCTCCAGCACGGCCTCGGCGAGCACCAGCGCGACCATCGCCTCGGCGACCACCGCGGCGGGCGGCACGGCGCACACGTCCGAGCGCTGGTGCAGAGCCGTGGCGGGCTCCCCGCTCGCGACGTCGACGGTCGCGAGGGCGCGCGGCACCGTCGAGATGGGCTTCATCGCTGCCCGGACGCGCAGCACCTCGCCGTTGGACATGCCGCCCTCGACCCCGCCGGCGCGGTTGGTCCGGCGCCGGATGAGACCGGTCGCGGGGTCCCGGTCGATCTCGTCATGGGCCGCGGAGCCGCGTCGGGTGGCGGTGCGGAAGCCGTCGCCCACCTCTGCGCCCTTGATCGCCTGGATGCCGAGCAGCGCGGCGGCGAGCCGGGCGTCCAGCCGCCGGTCCCAGTGCGTGTAGCTGCCCAGGCCCGTCGGCACGTCGTAGGCCAGCACCTCGACGACGCCGCCGAGGGTGTCCCCCGCCTTCTGGCAGTCGTCGATCTCGGCGACCATCGCGGCCGACGTCGCGCCGTGGAAGCAGCGCACCGGGTCGGCGTCGAGCGCTGCGACGTCGTCGGGCGTCGGGAGCAGCGCGTCGTCGGGCACGCTCACCGGGCCGATCCCGACCACGTGCGAGACGAGGCGCACCCCGGCGGCCTGCTCGAGGAACCGCGCGGCGACGAGCCCGAGCGCCACGCGCGTGGCGGTCTCTCGCGCCGAGGCCCGCTCCAGCACCGGCCGCGCGTCGTCGAAGCCGTACTTGCGCATCCCGACGAGGTCCGCGTGCCCCGGGCGGGGCCGTGTCAGAGGTGCGTTGCGGGCACGCTCCAGCAGGGCCGGGTCCTCGACCGGGTCGGCCGCCATGACGTCGACCCACTTGGGCCACTCGGTGTTGCCGATCTCGATGGCCAGCGGCCCACCCTGGGTGAGGCCGTGGCGCAGGCCGGCGAGGATGCGGACCTCGTCCTGCTCGAAGCTCATCCGGGCGCCGCGGCCGTACCCCAGCCGACGCCGGGCGAGCGCCGCACGGACGTCGTCCGTCGTCACCTCGACCCCGGCGGGCAGCCCCTCGAGGATCCCCACCAGCGCGGGACCGTGCGACTCCCCGGACGTCAACCAGCGCAGCATGCCCCGATCCTTCCACGAGCCCGGACGCGACCCGGCCCGCGTCCGGGCAGCGGACGCGGGCCGAGGGGTGGTGCGGGTGGGAGGGTCAGCTGTCGGTCTCGCCCGATGTCCCGGTGTCCCCAGCGTCAGGAGCTGCAGCGTCCGTCGCCGCCGCGGTGTCCTGGAGCACGTAGATGACCCCGCTGATGGTGAACTCGGCATCGCCCTCGCGGGTCGCCGGCTTGCCGCCGGTCGCCTCGTTCTCCTCCTGACCCTCCGCGGTGAAGGCTGTGACGACGAACAGGCGAGCCATCCGTGTCTGGAGGCCCTCGACGAAGTCCACCGTCGCGTCGTACGAGCCGAGGACCGTGATCGACACGGGGATGGCCACCAGGCCGTCGACTCCCACCGGCTCGACCGGTGCGGGTGCGGGTGCCGCAGCCCCGTCCTCCGTCGCGGTGTCACTGGCCGGGGCCTCGTTCGTGGGGGCGACGTCGACCGGGGCCGCGGCGAAGAAGGTCTCGGGGATCGCCGGGGCCACGCCCACGATCGTCACGCCGGCACCGGTCGCCAACGTGTCCAGCTCCCGCAGGAGGGCAGGAAGGCCGTCCTCGACGGGCAGCTGCGTGCGGATGGTGGCGAGCTCGGCCCGATAGCTGGCCAGATCAGCGAACTGCTCCTTGAGTGTCGCCAGCCGACGGGTCTGGACCTCGTTCTGCGCGAGGGTGTCCTCCGTGCTCTGGCGTGCCTCGGCGATCGCGTCGACGTTGGGGCCGATGAGCAGGAACCACGCGCCGGCGAACAGGATCAGGGCCAGGAACGTGGTCCCGACCACCCAGGTGATGCGCTTGTTCGTCCCCATGTCAGCTCTCCTCCTCGACGAACCGGGCGGCGAACGCGGAGGCGGAGACCTGGACGGTGCCAGTCGTCTCGTAGTACACGAGACCCGCGGTCGAACCGCTCGAGCCCTCGCCCAGCAGCACCGACGAGACGTAGGCGTCCTGGAATCCCTCGACCCCCTCGAGACTCTCGATCCACGCGGCGGCGTCCGGGAGCTTCTCCGACCGTCCGACGAAGCTCAGGGTGCCGACCGACGAGGCCTGAAGGGGGCTCGTCGAGGCTTCGAGTGCCACCGACGGGGTGGTCCCGGTGTAGTCGATCCACGTGTAGACGACGCCCGCCGGTGCGGTCGTCATGAGAGCCGTGAGGTAAGGCTCCCAGAGGATCTCCGAGGAGCTGCCGAGCCGGCGCGCCGTGGTGGCGTCCTCCAGCGCACCGAGCACCTGCGGCACCTCGGCGTACTCCTGCTGCGCAGCGATGAGCCGTGCCGTCTCGTCCTGCGCGTCGGCCAGCTCGCCCCGCGCGCCGTCGAGCTGGAGCGAGACGACCGCGTACACCGCGACGATCAGGGCGACGACACCGACGAGTGCGAGGCCCAGCACCCGCTTCAGCGCGCGCAGGGTGCGGGAGGCACGGATCTCCGGAGGCAACAGGTTGACCTGTGGCAGCGGTGTTGCGCCGACGACCACGGACTTCTGCGCGCTCATGCGGCCACCCCCAGCGCCAGTCCGACGGCGATGGCGCAGTCGTGCTGGATCGCAGCCAGCGCGTCGCCCTGGGGTGCCGAGCGGGCCGTCTTGAAGCTCGCGAGCGGCTGACCCAGCGACACCGGCAGGCGGGTCGCGCTCGCGAGGTACTGCCCAAGGCCGGGCAGCTGGGCGCCGCCGCCGGTAAGGATGATGCCGTCGGCCGCGGCCCCCGGGTGGTTGCTCGCGTAGTACACCAGCGTGTTGCGCACCGAGTCGATGAGCGTGCTCGTCACCGAGTAGATCGACTCGGCGACGTGGGTCATCTCGGGGGCCACCTGGAAGCCGACGCCCAGCTCGCGCTTGATGCGCTCCGCGTCGGAGACCGAGACGTTCATCGCCGACGTGACGGCCTCGGTGACGTCCTGGCCGCCCGAGGGCAGCATGCGGATGAACTTCGGCATGCCGTTCGCCAGCACCACGACGGTCGTCGTGCGCCCACCCAGGTCGACGAGGGCCACGGTCCGCGCGGCCATCTCAGGTGTCAGCTGCGCACGCGTCAGCGCGAAAGCGCTGAGGTCGACCATGACGGGCCGCAGCCCTGCGGTCTCCACGGCGATGGTGTTGGCCTGGACGGTGTCCTTGGTGGCGGCGACGAGCAGCCCGGTGACGGCAGGCCCGTTGGGGCCGGCGTACTCGGCCGTGGGGTAGTAGTCGAGCAGCGCGTCCTCGACAGCTACCGGGAGCAGGTCTTGGACCTGGAAGGGCAGCGAGGAGCGGATCTGGGCCATCGGCATGGCGGGCATGTCGAGCTCCCGGACGAGCACCCGCTGGTTGCCGATCCCGATGTTGACCTCGCGGCTCGAGAACTTCGCCTGGCTCCACAGCTGGCGCAACGCGCTGGCGACGGTCTCCGGCTCGGCCACCTCACCGTCTCGGACGGCGCCGAGGGGCAAGGGGACCTGGCCGTAGCGCACCAGCGTGTGCCCCGACCTTCCTGACTGCTCGACCTCGGCACCCCGCACGAATGTCGTGCCGATGTCCAGGCCGATGACGGCTGACTTGGCCACTGCTCCTCCGAACGTCGTCTGCTTCCATCGCGTCTATCGGGTCACGGGCACGAGGTCTTGAGTGATCGGCCGGATGGAGACTCGTCAGGCCATGAGTGACAGGTAGGCGGCCCAGAGCGGCTCGCCCGCGACGAGCCCCACGGCTGCGCCCGCGAGCATCCACGGCCCGAACGGGATCCCGCTGCCGCGCTGGACCCGGCGCAGCACAAGCAGCGCGACGGCGAAGACTCCGCCGAGCAGGAAGGCTGCGAAGGCGCCGATGAGGACGGCACCCCAGCCGACCCAGCCGAGGTACAGGCCGAGCACCCCGGCGAGCTTGACGTCGCCGAAGCCCATCCCGGCCGGGTAGACGACGACGAGCAGGAAGTAGAACGCGAACAGCGCGGCCCCGGCGAGGACGCCCCGCACGAGGCCCGACCAGTCACCGGTCGACGCGGAGGCGGCACCCAGGAGCACGACGACCACGCCGTACGACGGCAGCACGATCGCGTCCGGCAGCCGATGCGTGTCGAGGTCGATGAGGGCGAGCGCGATCGCGATCGCGCACAGGTAGAGGAATGCCGGAAGGGCTGGGGTCATCCCCACCCAGGCGTAGGTGAGCACGAACCCGATCCCGGTGGCCGCCTCGACGAGCGGGTAGCGACGCGAGATCGGCTCCCGGCACCCCCGGCAGCGCCCCCGCAGCGCGAGCCACGAGAACACCGGGACGTTGTCCCGCGGTGCGATCACGGCGCCGCACCGCGGGCAGGCGCTAGGCGGGTTCACGACGGACTCGCCGCGCGGCACGCGCCAGATGACGACGTTGAGGAACGAGCCGATCGCGAGGCCCAGCGCGGCCACCAGGCCGTAGATGACGAGGTCCATCACGGGTCAGAGGTAGCTTCCGTCGGCGGCGAAGATCGGGCTGACCTCGATCCAGACGCTGACACCGTAGGTGGTCGTCACCGGCGAGAGGAACTTCGGCGGGGCGGTGTAGACGTAGCGGTCGTCGTAGACGTACTCCTTGGAGTAGCCGTTGGTTCCGCCGCGGACGACGCCACGGAACTTCTGCGCGATCGCCCCGTAGACCCGCAGCTCGCCGCGATCCCCGCCCTCGTCGTAGTTCTGCACCTGGAAGGTGTGGGCGACGGAAAGGATCGCCGCGTCGATCGTCCGGTTGTAGTCGGTCAGCAGACGGTTGTTCGAGCCGTTGGTGGGGTTCCAGACGAAGACGGCGTTGTTGCCGACCAGCCCGAGGATGTCCCGGTCGCGGTCCTCGTAAGCGAGGTTGCCGGTGATGTAGATGTAGTTCTCGGCTGCGACGGTCAGCTGACCCTCGAGCGTCCCCTGGACGAAGACGTCGCCCTTGCGGCACGCGTAGGCGGGGTTGGTCGACGTCGCCGCCTTGGGGGTGTCCTCCCTTGCCATCGGGAAGCCGATGCCGTTGCTGCCGTTGGCGCCCGTGGTGCAGGTGATACCGGTCGGCTTGGCCGTCGTCGCCCAGGTGTTCGGGTTGCCGGCCGTCGTCGGCACATCCTGGATGTAGA
>NZ_DAORSQ010000016.1:6280-31618 GCF_035443605.1 Actinotalea sp.
GTCGTCGCCCAGGTGTTCGGGTTGCCGGCCGTCGTCGGCACATCCTGGATGTAGACGACGTTGTTGGCCGGGACCGTGATCGTGGCGCCCGCGGCGCTCCCCAGCTGGTTGGCGCCCGTGCCGGGAAGGCCGCACGCGGCCGGCGTGGTGCCGCTCGTCGCGGGGTCCCCAGCGACGTTGGTCGCCCGGGTCCACGGTGAGCGCACCGTCATGGTCCCGTTGGAGTTGAACCTGATCGTCGTCGGGCCGGTGTAGAGGCACCCCGGACGCGGGACGTCGACGCCCGTGAGGTCGGACCGCGTCTCGCGCTTGAGCTGGGTGTTGGTCGGCGGCATACCGATGACGCCCTCGCGCGACGGCTGCCCTGCGAGGTCGAACACCTGGCCCGTGCACGAGTTGTAGTTGGAGTCGCGCGGGCGGTACAGCAGTGCGGTCGCGCTGGCGGGGTTGTACCCCGTCGTCACCTGGCGCGTGAACCGCGCGTTGCAGACCCGCATGATGTCGTTGGAGTGCGCCGGTCCGTCGACGACGTCGTTGCTGCCGAAGGCGATCTCCTTGCATCCGGTGTTGGGCCGTCCGGCCCACGCGTAGCGCACGCACGTGGCGACGTTGTCGCCCGTGATCTGCGGGTCCTGGATCTCGTAGTCCGTGAAGTAGAGGAAGTCGATGAAGCCCCGCTGACGCAGGTCGGCCACGATCGAGCGCGTCTCCGCGCCGACGCGCCCGGTCGCCTGCAGGCGCAGAGTCCCGCTGGAGTAGTACGCCGAGTTGTCCACCTCGTAGCGGAACTGCGACGTGCCGTCGCTGCCGGGCACGGTGGCCCACGTCCCGGAGACCCCCACGCCGAAGGCGGCGTTGGTCGCGGACCCGGTGGGCAGCGTGACGTTCGAGTTCGCGATGTTGCTCGGGTCGGCAGGGAACGGTCGCGAGAACGTGGAGGCCGGGTTGCCGTACTGGAAGTACGTCGTGTCATTGGCGAGCCGGCTCTGGTACTCCTCGATGGCGGCGTAGGCCGCAGCGAGCGCCCCGCTCCAGTCCTGGTCGGAGCGCGCCTTGTCGAGCGTGCCGACCGAGTAGGCGACACCGGCGACGAGCAGTGCCGAGAGCGTCATGCCGACGCCGAGGACCAGCGGTAGGGCGATGCCCCGGTCCCGCTGGGCCATGAGGGAGCGGAGGAAACGGATCATGGTGTCGCTGCTCCCAGGAGGTTGACGCCGAGGTTGGGGATACCGACGGTGTTGGTGAGGACGACGGGCTCGGCCCGCGCGGTGAGGTCAGCCTGCACCGACAGGGTGACCTCCACCCGCACGATGCTCGCGAGCTGAGTGGCGGTGAAGCCGCTGCCGGGGATCACCAGCGCGACGGCGTCGCGGTCGAGCGAGTCGTAGTACTGGAACACCGGGGCCGCCGCGACCGGCGAGATCTTGCGGGCGATGACACGGCTGGTCGAGGGTGAGGTCGCCGTGCCGACGAAGGTCCAGTTCGGCTCGCTCGCGGCGTTGGCGAACCATCGGTGCTCCGTGAGGTCCCGGGACCCGCTCACCTCGAAGCGCACTTTGACGGGCTGCGGGTCGGCCGCCGAGGTGTCGAGGAACGCGTGCATCTCGAGGAACTCGGCGCCGGCGGCGATGAAGACGGGGCGCCTGCCCCCGGTCATGGGGATCTCGGTGCCGGACCGGATCACACGGGTGATCTCGTTCATGCCGACCGCCGCGATGTTGGTGCTGTCGGTGGCCGACCGGTCGCGCGTGAAGGTCCGAGAGATCGAGCTGACGAGCCCGAGCACGACCAGCGAGAGCACGCTGATGAGCATCATGGTCACGATGAGCTCTGGCAGGCTGACGCCGCCATCCCGCGGCGGCCGGCCCTTGCCGTGCTCGACCGCGCTCACGGGGCCACCACTCTCGGGTCGAAGGTGACCACACCGTTGGCGCCGCCGGCCGTCTCGCTGCGGCCCGTGGTCGTGACCAGCGTGAGCTGAGCCTGCGTGACACGCACCCAGCTCGAGCCGTTGTACGACTCCAGGTACCACGAGCCGAAGGGCAGCGCGACGGTCATGGTGCCGCTGCCCGGCAGTCGCGTGGCAGCGGTGTTGCCGAAGCTGTAGACGACCGGCGTGGCGCCGCAGCCAGGGTCCTCTGTGGCCGCCTGACCCGTGGTCGAGGTCGCGCGCAGCTGGCGACCGCCGGCCGACCCTCCGAGCGTCACCGTGACGACACCCATCGGCACGTTCGTCGCCGCGGTCCCGCCGGGCACCGTGGTGAAGGCTGGCTCGCGCACGCCGGAGATCGGTTGGCTCGCGAGGTCGGTGCCGTCCGGCCACGCCTCCGGGTCGGCGGCGACGCACGTTCCGGCAAACGCCTGGTAGCCGGACGCGATGGGGTGCATCGGCAGGGTGCGCGTCGTCACGGTCGTGTCGATCGTGGGCTGGGCGACGTACGGGTCGACCCCCCCGAGGTAGGTCGTGGCGACGTTCGCCGGGATGCGCGTGCCGGGGACGGGCGACGTGGTCGCGTAGCTCGCCGTCACGGTCGCCGCCCGGTCGTACTGGAACTGGACGGTCGTCGACTGGTTCGCGATGACCGAGACCGTCGTCGACGCGGTGGCCGCGTGCCGGTCGTCGACGTAGCCGGACCGGGAGACGGTCACGTCGTAGTTGCCGGGCACGACCTTGAGGATGTAGGAGCAGCCCTCGGAGTCGGTCGGCGACGGCGCCGTCGCCAGGGCCGTGGCGCCGTTGGCCGGCGACCCCACCGTGGCGCCGACGGTGACGCCGGAGCTGCCGGAGCCCTGGGAGTTGAGCACCGAGACGAGGATGGTGCCCTTCGTCGGGTCGTTGATCCGCTCCTGGGGATCGATGATCGTGTCGGCCCGGACCGCGTCCGTGCTGGACCGCATGTTGTCCCACGTGATCGTGACGTTGACCCGCTTGTAGCGCAGCGTCCCGCCTCCGGAACCGCACTCGAGGTCCAGGCCGGGGTCGGAGACCCACTGCGTCTCGCGGTGGATGTGGAACGTGTCCCCGTTGAGGACCACGTCGTCGAGGTCCTCGGTCAGCAGCGCGAACAGGTCGTCCGAGCTCTCCCGCGACCGGTCGATCTCCTGCGCCGCGAGGTTGAGCGCCACCTGGCGGGACCGCGAGTCCCGGGAGACCGAGAGCACGGAGGTCATCGTGTGCACCACGCCGACCGAGATGAGCGCGAAGATGAACATCGCGACGATCACCTCGATGAGCGACGAACCTTCGTCTGGCCCGGCAACGAACCGCCGGCGGACTACTCGGTGCACTGGGACCCTCCTCGAACGACCGCTGGGACTCGTTCCTGCAACTGCGGGTGCAACGGGCTGACTCGCCCTGACGGCACTGTGGGGCGCCGCTCAGGCGGCGCCCCACAGTCGTCCTAGAGCATCAACATCACGGACCGGCGATGACGCCCGTGTCGGAGTCGTAGGTGTAGACGTCAGCGCCACCGTTGAGGTTGGCGTGCGTCGCCTGCAGGGTGAAGCCCGTGGCGTCGGCCGCGGTGACGTCCATGTCGACGCCCACGGTGCCGTTGAAGCCGTTGAGGTCGAAGGGGCCGGCGGCGGTGACGACTCCGTTGGTCTCGACGACCACGCCGTTGAGGGCGCTGTAGTCGCCGTTGTCGTCAACAGCCTGGGACTCGGCGGCGATGGCCGCGTTCTTGAGGTCGGACTCGACCTGGGAGACCCAGGCCTTCTCGCGCTGGTTGAGGAACGCCGGGATGGCGATCGCGGCGAGGATGCCGATGATGATGATGACGACGAGGAGCTCGATGAGCGTGAAGCCCTGCTCCTTGTTCTCGAGCGACTTGCGGATACGAGCGATCACGGGAAACTCCTCTTCGATGGCGATTCTGGTGGTGAGTGCTGCCGGCCGGGGCCGGTCTGCTTGGTACAAAGAGTTCATCGGTGGGGCGGCGCGGGGACTTGAGCCCCGGAACGCGTCGGGAGCCCTTTTCACCCGCTCGGCCCATCACATTCCTTGCGCCCGTGCCGACGGAACCGGACATTCCGCCACAAGGGTGCACATCCCGACAGCCCGCCGCACCACTGCGCGCACCCGCAGACGACGACGGCCGCTCCCCCTCCGGGAGCGGCCGTCGTCCTGCCGAGGCGGGCGGGCTCAGCCGACCAGCTCGAAGATGGAGAAGATGGGCATGTACAGGGCGATGATCATGCCGCCGATGACGGTGCCGAGGATGCCGATCATCAGGGGCTCGATGAGCGAGGTCAGCTGCTCGGTGGTCGAGGTGACCTCCTCGTCGTAGAAGTCGGAGATCTTCTCCAGCATGATCTCCATGGCGCCCGAGTCCTCACCCGTGGCGATCATCTGGACCACCATGGGCGGGAACACGGGGTGCTTCGCCAACGGCGCCGACAACGACTGCCCCGTGCGCACGTTGTCCTGGACGTCCTTGACCGCCACCTCGATGACCCAGTTGCCGCTGGTCTCCCCCACGATGTCCAGGGCCTGGAGAATGGGCACGCCCGCGCCGAGCATGGTGCCGAAGTTGCGCGTGAAACGTGCAATCGCGACCTTCTGGAACAAAGGACCGAAGATGGGGATCTTCAGGAACAGCGGATCCTTCTTCGAGCGCACGGCGTCGTCATTCTTGTGCTTGCGCCACCACACGGAGAAGACGATGGACACCACGAGCAGCACGGGTGCGAGCCACTTCATGACGCCGGACAGGAACACCAGCACCTTGGTCGGCGCGGGCAGCTCGCCGCCGAGGTCGGTGAACATCTGCTCGAACACCGGCACGATGAACAGCAGCATGCCGACCACGGCGAGGATGGCCATGATGAAGACCATCACCGGGTAGGTCATCGCGGACTTGATCTGCGCGCGGAGCTTGACCTCGGACTCGTAGTTGGCCGCCACGGACAGCAGCGCCTGCTCGAGGAAGCCGCCCACCTCGCCGGCCTTGATGATGTTGATCATGAGCGGCGGGAAGGTGTCCTTGTGGCGTCCGATCGCCGCCGAGAGCGACGTGCCCGTCTCGACGTCGTTGCGCACGGTCGCCAGCACCTTGGCCAGCGCCTTGTTCTCGGTCTGCTGGGCCAGGATCGACAGGGTCCGCAGCAGCGACAGGCCGGCGGAGATCATCGTGGCCATCTGCCGGGCCATGACGGCCAGGTCCTTGAGCGTGATCTTCTCGCCCATCCCGGGGATGGAGATGTCCCGGTTGAGCCCGGTGTTCTGCACCTCGGAGATCGACAGCGGGGCCATGCCCATGGTCTTGAGCCGGTTGGCGACCGCGGCCTCGTTGCTGGCCTCGATCCGGCCCTTGACCATCTTGCCCGAGCGGTCCCGGACGGCGTACTCGTACGTGCGCGCCGCGCCGCTCATCGCAGCACCGCCGAGCCCCCGGGCGCGCCAGCGGTCGAGGCGTTCATCGGGCCGGCCATGCCGCCGGCGCCCTGCGTCATGCGCGACGTGCGCCCGACGAGCCGGTTGTAGTCCTCGACGTGGTGGCACTTCTCCAGGCCGACCTCGTAGGTGATCCGCCCGGCCCGGACGAGCTCCGCGAGGTGCTGGTCCATGGTGTGCATGCCCTGGCCGGCACCCGCCTGCATCGCCGAGTAGATCTGGTGGGTCTTGCCCTCGCGCACGAGGTTGCGGATCGCCGGCGTGGCGAGCATCACCTCGGTCGCGACGGCGCGGCCCTTGCCGTTGGCCTTCTTGCACAGCGTCTGGCAGACGACGCCCTGCAGGGCGCTGGCCAGCTGCGTGCGCACCTGCTCCTGCTGGAACGCCGGGAAGACGTCGATGATGCGGTCGATGGTCTGCGCGGCGTCCTGGGTGTGCAGGGTGGCGAAGACGAGGTGACCGGTCTCGGCGGCGGTCAGCGCCACGGAGATGGTCTCCAGGTCGCGCATCTCGCCGACGAGGATGATGTCCGGGTCCTGGCGCAGCACGTGCTTGAGGGCGTTGGCGAACGAGTGCGTGTCCGCCCCCACCTCGCGCTGGTTGATGAGCGACTTCTTGTGGCGGTGGAGGAACTCGATCGGGTCCTCGACGGTCATGATGTGGTCGCTGCGGCTGCGGTTGGCCAGGTCGATGATGGCCGCGAGCGTGGTCGACTTGCCCGAGCCCGTGGGTCCGGTGACGAGCACGAGCCCGCGGGGCAGGCCGGCGAAGTTCGCCACCACCGGCGGGACCCCGAGCTCCTCGAGCGGCTTGATCTCGTAGGGGATCATCCGGAAGGCCGCGCCGACGGAGTCGCGCTGCTTGTAGTAGTTGACGCGGAAGCGCGACACCCCACGCACGGCATAGGCGAAGTCGAGCTCGAGGGCGTCCTCGAAGACCTCGCGCTGCTTCTGGCTGAGGATCCCGTACAGCGTGCGCTGCAGGGCCTCGGCGTACATCACGGGGAAGCCCTCGAGGGGCCGCAGGCCGCCGTCGAGCCGGATCATCGGCTGGGCGCCGGAGGTGAGGTGCAGGTCGGACCCGCCGGACTCGATCATCGCGCGCAGGGCGGCGTCGAGGTCGACGTCGCCCTCCTGGGCGACCTGCGCGAGGCCGATGCGGGCGCTGCGCTCGGGCACCCGACCGCCGCGCGCGGCGGCCGACGGCGCGGCGGGCTGGGTGGGCGGCGCGGCGGGGGCTGCCGGCTGCGACGCGTAGGTCTGGACCGGCGCGGGCGGGTACACCGGGGCGGGCGCGGCCGAGGCGAAGGCGCCGGCCGTCAGCGGGGCCGGCGGGGCTCCAGGGGCCGGTGCGGCGATCGGCGAGCCGAGCGGGGCCGGTGCTGCGCCCATGCTGCGTCGCGTGGGCAGCTGCCCCGGGGAGCCGGCCAGGGGCGGCTGCCCGTAGGGCATCGCCTGACGCGTGGGCAGCTGTCCCGTCACCGGAGCTGCGGACGCCCCGCCGAGGTACGGCGGCACCGCGCGGTAGGTCTCTGGCCCGGGCTCGGGGGCGATCTGGTTCACAGCTGGCCTCTCGGTCGTCGGCGCCCGTACGGGACGCTCACGTGTCGTCTATCGACCGGGGTGGTCCCGGCCTTGAGGGTGAAGGTCGTCAGGCGACGACGCGCAGGATCTCCTCGATCGAGGTCTGACCGAGCATCACCTTGGTCCAGCCGTCCGAGCGGAGCGTGATCATGCCCTGCTCGCGCGCCGTCTTGCCGATGTCCGATGACGACGAGTGCGCGACCGCGTGCCGCTCGATGTCCTCCGTCACGCGCATCACCTCGTGGATGGCCATCCGGCCCTTGTAGCCGGTCTTGGAGCACGCCGAGCAGCCGGCCGCGCGGTGCAGCACCGGCAGCTCCTCCCCCGGGTTCCACGGGAACCGCGCGGCGATGAGCTCGACCTCGGTCGGGGTGTACGGCTCCTTGCACTTGGCGCACAGCCGGCGCGCGAGGCGCTGGGCGACCACGCAGTCGAGCGCCGAGCCGACGAGGAAGGGCTCGATCCCCATCTCGACGAGGCGCGTCACCGCGCTGGGCGCGTCGTTGGTGTGCAGCGTGGAGAGCACGAGGTGCCCGGTGAGGGCGGCCTCGATGGCGATCTGCGCGGTCTCGTGGTCGCGGATCTCGCCGAGGAGCACGACGTCCGGGTCAGAGCGCAGGATCGAGCGCAGCGCACCGGCGAACGTGAGGCCCGCCTTGGGGTTGACCTGCACCTGGTTGATCCCGGGGAGCCGGTACTCGACCGGGTCCTCGACGGTGATGACGTTGATCTCCGGCCGGGACACCGCGTTGAGCGTCGCGTACAGCGTGGTCGACTTGCCCGAGCCGGTGGGGCCCGTGACGAGGATCATCCCGTACGGCTTGGAGTAGGACTCCTTGTACGTCTCGTAGTTCTCCTCGAGGAAGGACAGGTCGCGCAGGTCCAGGCTCGCCGTGGAGTTGTCGAGGATGCGCATGACGACCTTCTCGCCCCACACCGTCGGCAGGGTGGCCACGCGCAGGTCGATCTTGCGGCCCTGGTGGACCACGGACATGCGGCCGTCCTGGGGCTTGCGCCGCTCGGCGATGTCGATGTCGCTCATGATCTTCAGCCGCGAGATGACGCCCGACTGGATGTGCTTGGGCGCGCGCTGCATCTCGTGCAGCACGCCGTCGATGCGGTAGCGCACGCGCAGGTCGCTCTCCGCCGGCTCGATGTGGATGTCCGAGGCGCGGTCCGAGATCGCCTGGGTCACCAGGAGGTTGACGAACCGCACGATCGGCGCGTCGTCCTCGATGGTCTCGCCGACCTTGGACAGGTCGTTCTCGGCCTCGTTGTCGTCCTCGAAGGCCGAGGCGAGGTCGTCGATCTCCTCGTCCGCGCGGCAGAACCGGTCGATGGCCGCGAGCAGGTCCTCGCGCGTCGCGACCACCGGGTGCACGGGCATCTGGGAGTGCGTGCGCGCGTCGTCGACCGCCAGGACGTTGCCCGGGTCCGCCATGGCCAGGACGAGGTAGCCCTCGACCACGCCGACCGGCAGCACGGTGTAGCGGCGGCACATCGCGCTCGGGACGCGCGCCACGGCCGACCGGTCGACGGGGTAGTCGGCGAGCTCGATGAACGGCATGCCCACCTGGTTGGCGAGCGCGCGGACCAGCTGTGCCTCCGAGAGCATGCCGATCTCGACCAGCACCCGGCCGAGCGACTGCCCACGGATCACCTGCTCGTCGAGCGCGGCCATGAGCTGCGCCTCGGTCACGAGCCCCTCGTCGAGGAGGATGTCACCCAGCTGCTTCACAGGAGTCCTTCCGGGCGCCGAGGACCAGGACCCGCGCGGGAGCGCGTCGGTCGGTGCCGTGCAGTGACTATCGGCAGGCGGGGCGCCGGGCTGAAGCCCGGTTCTGCGCCCGGTCGGGCGCCGGGGTCAGGGGACGACGGCGGGCAGGCGGTCGACGTCGTCGGGGTGCGCCAGGAGGTAGGCACCCACCGTGTCGGCGGCGACGGAGGCCATCAGCTCGTCGAACCGAGCGCGGTCGAGCAGGACGATGCTCTGCCCGTCGTCGCTGGTGCCGACACCGGAGATCGGCACCGTGAAGAAGGACAGGTCGTCGTTGCCGAGGTCCCTGGCCTGGGTCACCAGCCCGCTGATGACGTCCGGCGTGAACCCGTCGTCCACGGCGACCGAGCGGGTCACGGCGTCGAGGAACGCGACGGCCGTGACCGGGTTGCGCAAGGTCCCGTTGGCCGTCACGCGCCGGGCGATCGCGCGCATCCACGCCTGGTGCCGCTGCACCCGGTCGAAGTCGCCCCGCACGAGGTTCTTGCGCTCGCGCGCCCAGACCAGCGCCTGCTCGCCCGTGAGCACCTGCTCGCCCGCGGTGACCATGAGGTGGCCGCGGCGGTCGTACAGATCGTCGGCGAGCGTGATCCGCACGCCGCCGATCGCGTCGGTGATCGCCGCGAAGGACTCGAAGTCGGCGATCGCGAAGTGGTCGATCCGCACCTGGGTGAGCTGCTCGAAGGTCTGGATGAG
Organism: Actinotalea sp.; assembly: GCF_035443605.1. Taxonomy (NCBI): domain Bacteria; kingdom Bacillati; phylum Actinomycetota; class Actinomycetes; order Micrococcales; family Cellulomonadaceae; genus Actinotalea; species Actinotalea sp. The sequence continues at coordinate 15,732 of NZ_DAORSQ010000016.1, forward strand.
CAGCGTGGGGCCGCCAAGGGAGTAGGCCGCGTTGATCTTGGCCTCGCCGTGGCCGGGGATGTCCACCCACGCGTCGCGCGGGATCGACATCGCGTAGGCCGCGCTGCCGTCTGCGGGCAGGTGCACGAGCAGGATGGCATCGGTGCGCTGCGCGCCCGCCACCCACTGGGTCGGGTCGCCCGCCGAGATCCGGCTGTCGGAGCCGAGCACGAGGATGTTCATGGCCGCCGCGGTGCTGGGCGCGGCGGTCTGGCCGGGGGCGGGGCTCGCGGCCGGGACGGTGGGCCGGTCGGTGAGGTCAGCGAAGGGGTCGACGATCCGCTCGACGTTGCTCGAGAGCCGCCCGGCCAGCACGGCGACGCCGATCCCTACCCCGCCGACCAGCGACGTGACGAGGACGAGGACGGTGAGCAGCACCCAGCGGTCGCGCAGCCGGCGGCGAGGGGCCGGCTCGGCGGCGGGCTGGTCGTCGGCGAGCTGGTCGTCCGGCTGGTCGGGCACCCGCTCAGGGTAGGTCACCGGCGGGCCGGTCGAGAGCCGCCGTCAGGGCGACATCCATCGCCTCGAGCGGCGCGGGCCGGCCCGTCATGAGCCGCACCTGCTCGGCCGCCTGGTGCAGGAGCATCCGCTCCCCGCCCACCACGGTGCCGCCACCGTGGGCCCACGTGGTGCCGAGCGCCGTCGGCCGCGGGTCGTAGGCGCAGTCGAGCAGCAGCCCGAGCGGCGCGCCCCGTCCCGGCTCGCCGGCCAGCCTCGCCGCCAGGGTCGCGGCCAGCGCGTCGGCGCCGTGCGGCGGCAGCGTCGAGATCACGACGTCGGCCGCGAGCAGCTCCGCGAGCAGTCGCTCGACGGGCTCCATGGCCCAGAACCGCGGCTCGACGCCCATCCGGTGCGCGGCCCGCATGAGCGAGCCGGCGCGGCCGAGCGACCGGACGAGCACCGTCGGCGAGGTGCAGCCCAGCTCGGCCAGCGCCGCAAGGCTCGAGGCAGCGGTCGCTCCCCCGCCGAGGACGACACCCCGACGGACGGCGGGCGCACCCAGCGCGGCGACGATCCCGTGCACGTCGGTGTTGGCGCCCACGAGCGTGCGGACCCGGCCGCCCTGGACCAGCACGGTGTTCACCACGCCGAGCACCTCGGCCAGCGGCTCGACGTGGTCGAGCAGCGGCAGCACGGTCTGCTTGAGCGGCATCGTCAGGCTCAGGCCGGCCCACGTCGCGTCGAGGTCCTCGACCACCTCGGACAGCTGGTCGGCCGTGACGTCGAGGGCGTCGTAGCGCCAGCCGTGCAGGCCCAGCGCCGCGTACGCCGCGCGGTGCAGCACCGGGGACAGCGAGTGGGCGATCGGGTGGCCGAGCACCGCGGCCCGGCGGCCCGGGGTGCTCACCCCTCGTCCGCCGCGTTCTCCTCTTCCCACGCGCGCAGCAGGGCCACGTTGGCCAGGTGCTCGGGGTAGGTCTCGGCGAACCGGGTCTCCCCCGTCTCGAGGTTGATCGTCACCCAGAACAGCCACGGGCCGTCCGCCGGTGCCAGCGCGGCGTCGATCGACACCTCGGAGGGCGCGGCGATCGGCGTGGGCGGCAGGCCGGTGTGCAGGTAGAGGTTGAAGGGCGTGTCGGCGTCGAGGTCCGCCCGGGTCAGGTCCCTGCCGGACACCCCGGCGCCGTAGGCCACCGAGGCGTCGATGTCGAGCTTCATGTCGATGTCGAGGCGGTTCTGGATGGCGCGCGCCACCATGGCCCGGTCCTCGGGCGTGCGCGCCTCGGCCTCGACGAGGGAGGCGACCGTGAGGACCCGGAGCCGATCCGCCGGGGCGACGCCCCGCGCGTCGAGGATCGCGACCGTCTGCGCGACCATCGCCGCGACCATCTCGGTCGGTGTGGTGCCCGGCTCGAACGTGTACGTCGAGGCGAACATCCAGCCCTCGTAGCTCCCGGCCGCCTCGGCGGGCAGGCCCGTCGCGGCGGTGTCGGCCATCGCGGCCTGGAACTCCTCGACCGGAACGGTGGTCACCGAGGCGAGCTTCTCCAGGATCTGCTCCACCCGCAGGCCCTCCGGGATGGTCACCTTGGTCTGCACGCGATTCTGCGCGTCGAGCAGGGCGGTCACCGCGTCGGCGGCCCGCATCTGGAGCAGCAGCCGGTAGGTACCCGGCTGGATCCCTGCGGCGGCCGGGTCGGCGGAGAAGGCGCGCGAGAAGGCGAGCGGCGACTTCACGACGTCGGCCTCGGCGAGCACCTGCGCCATGGCGGCACCCGTGGCGCCGGCGGGGATGACCACCTCGACGCTGCCCTGACCGGGGCCCGGGTAGTCCTCGGCCTCCTGCTCGGTGCCACCCACCACGCTGCTCAGCACGGGCAGCACCCACTGGACCACGGCGAACGCGGTCGCGCCGAGCACCGCGAGGGTCAGCGCGAGCATGACGATGCGGCGACGGCGGCGGCGACGCCTGCGGTCCCGGTCCACCCGGCCGCCCCGGCGCGCACCCGACCGCGTGCGGCCCGGCTCGGGCTCGCCCGCGGGGGCGATCTCGTCGAGGAAGACGTCGTTCACGCAGAACCCTCCTGTTGCGTCGCGCCCCCGCTGCGATCCATCGTGTCCGTGCTCGGCCCTACCAGCTCGCCACCGCGCGCACCGGTCGCGCGCTCGGCGTCGAGCGCCGCCTGCAGGATGACGACGGCGGCCACCTGATCGACGACCTGACGGTGCCGGCGCCCGGGACGTCCCGAGGCATGCATGGCGCGGTGGGCCGTCACGGTGCTCATCCGCTCGTCGACAAGACGCACGGGAACGGGCGCGACGGCTCGCGCCAACGCACCACCATAGTTGCGAACCGTCGCGGACGCCGAACCCTCGGCGCCGGACAGCTGCCGCGGCAGGCCGACGTAGACCACCGCGGCCGCCCGCTCGGCGACGATCCCGGCCAGGTGCGCCAGGTGCGCGAGGTCGTCTGCCGAGGCCGGGTCCCGCGGAACGGTCTCGACCGGCGTGGCGATGAGCCCGTCGGGGTCACTGGCAGCGACACCCACGCGCACCGACCCCACGTCGACCCCGAGGCGCACGCCGCGCGGCAGCGCCCCGGACGCCCCGGGCACGTCAGGCACCGGCCACCCGGACGGCCTCGCGCACCGCGACGAGCGCTGCGGCCAGCTGTGCAGGGTCGGTCCCGCCGCCCTGGGCGACGTCGTCCTTGCCGCCCCCGCCGCCCCCGAGCACCGCGGCCGCGACCTTGGCCAGGGCGCCGGCACGCAGGCCGGCGGCCCTCGCGCCGGCGTTGGTCGCGACGAGCACGACGGGCCGGTCCTTGGCCACGCCGCCGACGGCGACGACGGCCGGCTCCTCGCCCAGCCGGCCCCGCACGTCGAGCGCGAGCGTGCGCAGGTCGTCCGCGGAGGAGACGGCGCCGGCATCGTGCGCCACGAGGCGCGCGCCGCCGTGCGCCACGGCACCGGCCGCGAGCGATGCAGCCTGCTCGAGCAGCCGGCCCTGCCGGAACCCGGCGAGCTCCTTCTCCGCCTCGCGCAGGCGCGCGGCGAGCGACGCGACGCGCTCGGGCAGGTCCTCCGGGCGCACCTTGAGCGTGTCGGTCAGGGTCGCCACGAGGGCGCGCTCGCGCGCCAGGTGATGGAAGGCCTCCAGGCCCACGAGGGCCTCGACGCGCCGCGCGCCGGAGCCGACGGACGCCTCACCGGTGAGCGCGATGAGCCCGATCTGGCTCGAGTGGTCCACGTGCGTTCCGCCGCACAGCTCGCGCGACCAGGGGCCGCCGATCTCCACGACGCGCACCTGCTCGTCGTAGGTCTCGCCGAACAGCGCGATCGCGCCCCAGGCGCGGGCCTCGGGCAGGGTCATGTACTGCCAGCTGACGCCGAGGTCGCGGCGGATCGCGCGGTTGGCGACGTCCTCGACCTCGCTGCGCGTGGCAGGCGACAGCGCCTGGTTCCACGCGAAGTCCAGTCTCAGGTAGCCGGGCTTGTTGTACGAGCCGGACTGCAGCGCGTCCGGGCCCAGCACCTCGCGCAGCGCGGCGTGCACCACGTGCGTGCCGGAGTGCGCCTGGCGCGCGCCGAGGCGCCACTCGGGGTCGACCTGCGCCAGCACCGCGGTGCCCGGAACCAGCTCGCCCTCGACCACGCGCACGGTGTGCACCACCAGGCCCTTGACGGGGCGCTGGACGTCGAGCACCTCGAGGCGAAGGCCGTCCCCGGTGATGAGGCCCGCGTCGGAGTCCTGGCCGCCGGACTCCGCGTAGAACGGCGTGCGCTCCAGCACGACGTCGACCGTCTGCCCCTCGCCCGCCGCGGCGACCCGCACGCCGTCGAGCAGCAGGCCGCGCACGGACGACGACGTGCTCAGCTCGGTGTAGCCGGTGAACTCCGTCGGCCCGCTCGAGCGCAGCTCCCGGTACACCGTGGTGTCCAGGTGCGCGCCCCTCTTGGCCTTCGCATCGGCCCGCGCCCGCTCGCGCTGGGTGCGCATGAGGTCCCGGAAGCCCTGCTCGTCGACGTGCAGCCCCTGCTCGCCCGCCATCTCGAGGGTGAGGTCGATGGGGAAGCCGTACGTGTCGTGCAGCGCGAACGCCTGCTCCGCCGCGAGCGAGGTCGCCCCGGCCTGCTTCGCCCTCGCCACCGCGGTGTCGAGGATGGTGGTGCCCGCGACGAGCGTGCGGCGGAACGCCTCCTCCTCGGCGTAGGCGACGCGCGAGATGCGGTCGAACCCGGTGACGAGCTCCGGGTAGGACGCCCCCATGGCGTCCTTCGAGACCGGCAGCAGGTGGGGCAGCGCGAGCTCGTCGACGCCCAGCAGCTTCATGGCCCGCACGGAGCGGCGCAGCAGTCGGCGCAGCACGTAGCCGCGCCCCTCGTTCGACGGCGTCACGCCGTCGCCGATGAGCATGAGGGAGGAGCGCACGTGGTCCGCCACGACGCGCATGCGCACGTCGTCGTCCCGGTCGGCGCCGTACCGGCGGCCCGAGAGCTCCGCCGCCGCGGAGATGACGGGGAAGACCTCGTCGATCTCGTAGAGGTTGTCGACGCCCTGCAGCAGGTAGGCGACCCGCTCGAGGCCCATCCCGGTGTCGATGTTCTTCGACGCCAGCTCGCCGACAACGTGGAAGTCGTCCTTGGCGTTGACCTGGTCGATCGCGTACTGCATGAAGACGAGGTTCCAGATCTCGAGGAACCTGTCCTCGTCGACCACGGGGCCGCCGTCGGCGCCGAACTGCGGGCCGCGGTCGACGTAGATCTCCGAGCACGGGCCGGCCGGGCCGGGCTGTCCCGTGTGCCAGTAGTTGTCCTTCTTGCCGCGGCGCTGGATGCGCTCGTCCGGCAGCCCGGCGATCCGCTTCCAGAGCGCCGCCGCCTCGTCGTCCTCGTGGTAGACGGTGACCCAGATCGAGTCCGGGTCGAACCCGTAGCAGCCGTCCGCGACGGAGCCGGTGACGAGCTCCCACGCGTAGGAGATCGCCCCCTCCTTGAAGTAGTCGCCGAACGAGAAGTTGCCGTTCATCTGGAAGAACGTGCCGTGGCGGGTCGTCTTGCCCACCTCGTCGATGTCGAGGGTGCGCACGCACTTCTGCACGCTCGTGGCACGGTCCCACGGCGGGGTCTGCTGGCCGAGCATGTACGGGATGAAGGGGACCATCCCGGCGATCGTGAAGAGCGTCGACGGGTCGGGCGAGATGAGCGACGCGCTCGGCACGACGGTGTGTCCGCGCTGGCCGAAGTAGTCGAGCCAGCGCTGTCGGATCTCGGCGGTCCGCATGGTGTCCTTCACGGCAGGGCGGGCGGGCCGGCGTGCTGGCCGGCGCCCGGGTTCGGTGGGCGGTGTCGGTGTGCGATCGGTGGTGACGGTGCGGGGCGGTCCGCGGCCGGGGCCGCGGCCTAGAAGTCGTAGAGCGGCTCGTCCTCGTCGACGCGCCCGCTGGGCACGGCCCCCGGCGCCGGCGAGGTTCCCGACGCGCCGGCATCCTGGGCAGGCGGGTTGGGCCGCAGGTGCTCGCCACGGCCCGCGCGGTCGCGACGTCCGAAGACCGCTCCTGCGTCGCCACCCTCGGGCGTGACGAGCAGGGACCCGAGCAGCTCGCGCTCCCGGGTGGCGCGCGCGGTGGTGAACGTGTCCACCGACTCCCGGAGCGCACTGACCGTGCCGCGGCCCGCGTGCTCGACCTGCTCGGCGACGCCGTCGGGCGTGTAGCGGTGCACGGCGGTGCGCACGCGTCGGGCCAGGAGCACGGCGCCGGCGGCGCCGACGCCCACCCAGAACAGGCGCGCCATCAGCGTCGGACCTTCTCGACCAGCCCGGACAGCGCCTGGCGCACCCCGTAGGAGAACGCGGCGACCTTGATGAGCGGGCCGCCGACGGTCGCCGCCACGAGCGCCGTGAGGGCGGAGACGTTCTGGCTGATCTCGGCGGCCGACGTCGTCACGGTGTCGACCTTGACCAGCTGGGCGTTGGTGGTGGCGACGGTCGCGGCGGTCTCGTCCAGCACCGGGACGGTGTGCTCCGTGAGCTCCTTGACCGACGTCCTGGCCTCGTCGAGCACCTGCGAGAGGCGGTACAGCGGCATGGCAAGGAAGCCGACGAGGATGAGGAACCCGATGGCTCCGAGCAGACCGGCGACATCTCCGACGGACATGGAGATCCTTCCTCGAGGGCAGATACCAGGACGACCTTACTCGGGCCGGGCGCAGCGACGCCCCGCACCAGCCGGTCGGGCCGGCCGTGGTGCGGGGCGTCGTGGGCGATCAGCGCGAGTAGTACTCGACGACCAGCTGGACCTCGCAGGTCACCGGGACCTCGGCGCGCTTGGGGCGGCGCGTCAGCACGGCGGTCAGCTTCTCGAGCTGGACCTCGAGGTAGCCCGGGACGGCCGGCAGGACGTCGCGGTGCGCACCGGCGGCGGCGACCTGGAACGGCACCGTCGTCTGGCTGCGCGGCTTGATCTGCAGCGTCTGGCCCGGGGTCACCTGGAACGACGGACGGTCGACGATCTTGCCGTCGACGAGGACGTGACGGTGGACGACGACCTGGCGCGCCTGCAGGATGGTGCGGGCGAAGCCGGAGCGCAGCACGAGGGCGTCCAGGCGCATCTCGAGGTTCTCGACGAGGGCCTCACCGGTCAGGCCGGGGGTCTTCTTGGCGGCCTCGAACGCACGGGCCATCTGCTTCTCGCGCAGGCCGTACTGGGCGCGCAGGCGCTGCTTCTCGCGCAGACGCACCGCGTAGTCGGACTCGGTGCGGCGGCGGGCGCGGCCGTGCTCGCCGGGCGGGTAGGGCCGCTTCTCGAAGTGGCGGACGGCCTTCGGGGTGAGGGCCAGGCCGAGGGCCCGGGAGAGGCGCACCTGGCGGCGCGCGCGGGTCACAGAGGACACGTGGGACTTCCTGTCGTTGTCGAGGCACATCCCGCGGCGGGTTCTCCCGGCGGGTGTGGGACCAACCTTCGTGGTGCGGCTGAGGTCCCCAGGGGTCACCCGCAAGCGGGCAACCCCCCAACTCTACCCCACCCTGAGCGGCTTCCCACCCCTCCCCCACTCCGTGTGCCCCCTCCCCACCACCCCCGTCCGCCCACCTCGCCCATCCCGCCACTGCGGGTGCAGTTCTGGAACCGATCGGGGTCCGTCGTTGACCGATCAGTTCCAGAACCGTGCGGGGATGGGCGGGCCGGCAACGTTCACGGTGTTGTCCACCGGGGACCGTGCGCTGGAGTGGGTCCACAGGCTGCAGGGTCCCGCCCGCGGTGAGCCTGCCGTCCCGTCACGATCCCGGCGTGGTGAAGCGGCGCGCTCAGGAGTGGATCCCGCCGGTTGCGGCCGCCCAGGCGGGCGTGTTCACCGTGGCGCAGGCGCAGGACGCCGGGATGACCACGGCGCAGGCTCGGCACCGTCGCGAGAGCGGCGCCTGGCGAAGGGTTGCCGGTGACGGCTTCACGCTGACCTCGGCCGCCGCGACGCCCATGTGCCAGGTACAGGCAGCCGCGCTCACCTGGCCGGGCGGGGTCGTGGCCCTGTCGAGCGCCGCGCGCCTGCACCGCCTTCCGGTCCCGGACGACGGCACCGTCCACGTCGTCGTCTGCCGGCGGACCCGCTCGAGGCACCTGCTCGTCTCGCATCGTCTGGACCTCGACCCGCAGGATGTCGTCCGGGTCGGGATCGGACTCGTGACCAGCAGGCGACGCACGATCCTCGACTGCCTCGGTCGCCTCCCGGAACGGGACTCCCAGGGTCTGCTCGCCTGGGTCGCCACCCGCGACCTCCTGTCGACCGACGACCTGGCGGAGGCACTCCGCCGGCGCCCGAGAAGCTGGGGTTCCCCAGCCCGACGCGCGGCGATGGACGACCTCGCCCGCGGGACGCTCAGCGGCGCGGAGCGTCGGCTCCACACGATCCTGCGACGGGCCGGGCTGACGGGCTGGGAGTTCAACCAGCGGGTCTGGGACGCCGACGGCTTGATCGGCCGGGTCGACGTGCTGTTCGCGGCCGCCCGGCTGGTCATCGAGGTGGACGGCTACGCGTTCCACGACATCGGGCGGTTCCAGGCTGATCGCTCGCGCCAGAACCGGCTGGTCGCTGCCGGCTTCACCGTCCTGCGCTTCACCTGGGCCGACCTCGCCGATCGGCCGGCCGCGGTGCTCGCCCAGATCCGCCTGCTCGTCGCCGACGGCTGAGCACCGCGACGTCGTCGTGCGCACCGCCGTTCTGGAACAGTTCCGTGCCACCAGTGCGCAGATCCGTTCCAGGACCCAGGTCCGAGGAGCGGCGAGTCGGCGCAGGGACCGGGAGTCGGGAAGCCCCAGCGGAGCCTGGGGTCAGGGGCCGTCGAGGATCGCTCGGATGCGCTCCAGCCGGGCGCTGACGGCGTGCTCCGCACCGCGGTCCGACGGACGGTAGTAGCGGACACCGACGAGGTCGTCAGGCGCGTACTGCTGGGCTGCGACGGCGTGCGGCTCATCGTGCGCGTAGCGGTAACCCTGGCCGTGGCCCACGCGCTCCGCTCCCGCGTAGTGGGCGTCGCGCAGGTGCGGCGGCACGGGACCGACCTTGCCGGCGCGCACGTCGGCGATCGCCGCGTCGAGCGCCGTGTACGAGGCGTTGGACTTGGGCGCCGTCGTCACGTGCACCACGGCCTCGGCGAGGATGATCCGCGCCTCCGGCATCCCGATGAGGGCGACGGCCTGGGCGGCCGCGACGGCGGTCTGCAGCGCCGACGGGTCCGCCATGCCCACCTCCTCGGCCGCGGCGATGACCACCCGCCGCGCGATGAACCGTGGGTCCTCCCCCGCGACCACCATCCGGGCCAGGTAGTGCAGGGCGGCGTCGACGTCCGAGCCGCGCATCGACTTGATGAACGCGCTGATGACGTCGTAGTGCTGGTCGCCCGCGCGGTCGTAGCGCACGGCGGCGACGTCGACCGCCTGCTCCACGGCCGCCAGGGTGACCACGGCCGGGGGGAGCTGCGCACCGGCGAGGTGCGGCGCGGCCTGCAGCACGGCACCCGCTGCGGCCTCGAGCACCGTCAGTGCCTTGCGGGCGTCGCCGCCCGACAGGCGCAGGAGGTGGTCCTCGGCGTCCTCGTCGAGCACCACCGTGCCGCCGAGCCCGCGCTCGTCCTCGACCGCGCGGCGGAGCAGCGCGCGCACGTCGTCGCTCGAGAGCGGCTGCAGCGTGAGCAGCAGGGAGCGGGACAGCAGCGGCGCGTTGACAGAGAAGCTGGGGTTCTCGGTCGTCGCCGCCACGAGGGTCACCCAGCGGTTCTCGACGCTGGGCAGCAGGGCGTCCTGCTGCGTCGTGGAGAACCGGTGCACCTCGTCGATGAACAGCACGGTCTCCGCGCCGCCGGTCGCCAGCCGGCGCCGGGCGTCCTCGACCACGGCCCGGACGTCCTTGACCCCGGACGTGACGCCGGAGAGCTCCACGAACCGCCGGCCGGACGTCGCGGCGACGAGGTAGGCGAGGGTCGTCTTGCCCGTGCCCGGCGGTCCCCACAGCACGACGGACGACGGCGCCGCCCGGCGCGAGGCCTCATCGGCCGGCTCGACGAGCCGCCGCAGCGGGGAGCCCGCGCTCAGCAGGTGCTGCTGCCCGGCGACCTCGGCCAGCGACCGGGGCCGCATCCGCACCGCGAGGGGCGCGCCGTGCGCGGAGCTCGGCAGCCCCTGCTCGGTGGCGGTCGCGGCGTCGAACAGGTCCATGCCGTGAGCCTACGCAGCGCCCGGCGGGCCGATGTGCACCCCACGGCGCCGACCTGGGATGCTGATCAGGTGTTCGACTCCCTTGGCCGCACGATCGCCCGGCACCCGAAGTGGGCGATCCTCGCATGGGCCGTGTTCACCGTGGCCTGCTTCGCCGTCACCCTGGGTGGCGTGGCCGGGGAGAACCTCTTCGACCGGCTGTCGACGGGCGCCCCCGCCGTACCCGGCTCGGAGAGCGACATCGCCGACGGCATCATCGCCGACTCCTCGGTCAACGGTGCGAGCCTGACCCTCGTCGTGCAGGGCGCCGACCCCCTCGACGAGGACGTGGCGGCACCCGTCGCGAACGCCAGGGCTGACCTGCTGGCCATCCCCGGCGTGGCGGCGGTCGTCGACCCGTTCATGATGCCGGACGGACCCACCAACCCCGCCGTCGCGTCCCTGCTCGCCGCGAACGGTGACGGCTTCCTCGTCGTCGTCGAGCTCGAGCACGAGATCACGGAGGACGCGCAGGACGCCGCGCTCGTCGCGGTCGAGGAGCGCCTGCGGGCGCTGCCGGCAGAGCTGACGAGCGCCGCCGACGCCACGGGCATCGTCGGCGGGACCACGCTCATCGTGGAGGAGATCACCGACCAGGTGGAGCAGGACCTGCGCACCGGCGAGGCCATCGCGCTGCCCGTCGCGCTGCTCATCATGGTGCTCGTCTTCGGTGGCCTGCTGTCCGCGTCGATGCCGATGGTCGGGGCGCTGGCGTCGATCGCGGGCGGGCTGGGCAGCGTGTTCGTGCTGTCCCACTGGCTCGAGATGGACGCGTCGGTCGTCAACGTCGTGACGATCCTCGGGCTCGGCCTGTCGATCGACTACGGCCTGCTCATCGTGTCGCGCTTCCGCGAGGAGATGCACCTGCTGCTCGACGCGGACGAGGGCGCAGCCGTGCGCCGCCGCCGGGGCGACGGGGCCGTCCAGACCGCTCTGCGGCGCACCATGCAGACCGCCGGGCGCACCGTGACGTTCTCCGCCCTGACCGTCGCGATCTCGATCCTGGGGCTCGTGGTCTTCCAGCCCTCGATCCTGCGGGCCGTGGGCTCGGCGGGCGTCGCGGTCATCCTCGTCGCCGTGGCGACCGCGCTCACGCTCGTCCCGGCGCTGCTCACGCTCGCGGGGCGACGGCTCATCAAGCCCGGCGTCGTCGGCCGCATCCCCGGTCTGCGGTGGATCATCGCGCGCACCGGCGACGTCTCGGCGGAGGAGGGGGTCTTCTCCCGCCTCACCGCGTGGGTGCAGCGTCGCCCGTGGGCGGTCCTGGCCGGCAGCCTCGTCGTCCTCGGCGTGCTCTCGTTACCCCTGGCCCACCTCGAGCTGCGCAACTCGACCACCGAGCTGCTGCCCCTCGGCTCGGACCAGCGCGAGTACGTGGAGATCCTGGCCGAGCAGTACCCGAGCTCCAAGGCCCCGACGGTCCTCGTGGTCGCCGAGGGATCGCTCGACGACGTCCAGGAGTGGGGCGACCAGCTCGCCGACCTGCCCGACGTCCTCTCGGTCGACCCGGCGGCGCCGCTCGGTGCGTACGTGCTCGTCGGGGTGCGCGTGGACACCACGGACCCGGGCGGCGGGGTGGCGCGCGACGTCGTGCATGCCGTGCGGGACACCGAGGCGCCCTTCCCGACGTGGGTGACCGGTCAGGCGGCCAACCAGATCGACTTCACCCAGGCCCTCATCGACCGGCTGCCCTGGGCCGCCGGGATCGTCGTCGTGGCGACCTTCGTGCTCCTGTTCCTCATGACCGGCTCCGTGGTCATCCCCGTCAAGGCCCTGCTCACCAACGTGCTGTCGATGTCCGCCTCGCTGGGCGTGCTCGTCTGGGTGTTCCAGGAGGGCCACCTCGAGGAGCTGCTGGGGTTCCGCTCCACGGGGGGCATCGAGACCTACGTCGTGGCGATGATCGTCGCGTTCGGGTTCGGCCTCGCGATGGACTACGAGGTCTTCCTGCTCTCGAGGGTCAAGGAGCTGCACGACGCGGGCGTGAGCAACGACGAGGCCGTGCGCCTCGGCCTGCAGCGGTCGGGCCGGATCATCACCTCGGCTGCGCTCATCATCATCGTGGTGTTCATGGGGTTCATCTTCGGCCAGCTGCTGGTCATCAAGGAGGTCGGCTTCTCCCTGGCCGTGGCGGTGCTCATCGACGCGACGCTCGTCCGGATGCTGCTGGTGCCGGCGACCATGACCCTGCTCGGCAAGCACAACTGGTGGGCCCCGGCGTGGTTGACGCGCGCCACACGCCGCTTCGCGATCGTCCACTGAGGCGCGCCGTCCGATGCGACCCGTGCCGGCGCCGCGCACCCCGGTGATGCGACCGGCACCGACGGACTTCGCGCGATACCGGCGGCTGCGGTGGCGGGCGCGCTGGGCGACGCTCGTCATCGGGTTCGTCGTCGTCGTGCTGACCCGGGCCATGGTGCTCCAGGCGACGGTCGACTCGGACGCCTCCCGGTGGGCGGTCCTGCCGTTCCTGCTCCTCTGCGGGGCGCTGGGGGCTGGCTTCATGGTCCTGCGCGCCCTCTGGCGGCGCTCCTACGCCGCGCGGCCCGTGGTCCAGACGCTCGACCCGACGCCCGGCGAGCTGTACGGCATCCCGATGCTCGACGACGACCTCCCCCGCCACCGGGGGTTCACCGGCGAGACGGACGTGCCGACCCGCTGGTGAGCCGGGACGGCGCCCGGTCCGACGACGGCCACGACGCCTCGGCGCCAGCCGGCCCGGGCGGCTCAGCCGGGCGGGTGCGTCGCGCGTGGCGGCCCGTACGAGGCGAACTCCCCCTCGGTGACGAAGCCGAGCCGACGGTAGACCCGCCGCGCGGCGTCGTTGTCGGCGTAGTGCCCCAGCGAGACCCAGTCGGCCCCTGCGGTGAGGCCGGCCCGCACGGCGGCGACGGTCAGCGCGGCACCCCAGCCCTGCCGTCGGGCCGTCGGCACCACCCCCAGGCCGTGCAGGTGCCACGACACGTCCAGCCGGGCAGGGTCGCCGGCCCGCGTGGCCGCACCGACGACGCCGAGCAGCCCCACGGGTCCGCGCACGCCCCACCAGCCCACCTCGCCGTCGGCCGCCGGCTCGGCGGTGGTGCCGGGGTTCGCCACGGCAAGGCAGGCGCGGATGGCGGCGGCGTCCGCGATCCGGTCCAGCGGCACGACGTCGTCCTCGCCCGGCACCTCCGGCGGCACCGTGTCGGTGGCCATCCAGTCCCACGTCGAGAAGGGCACCAGCCCCGTCGCGGCGAGCACGCCGCGGGGCACGTGCGCGCCCCGCGGCAGGCTCATCCAGCCGACGTCGGCGACCACGGAGCGCGCCGCCGGGTCGCCGACGAGCTCGCCCAGCCGGTGCACCACGGCGTCGGCCGCACCACGACCGACGAGGGTCACGCGCGACGGCCGCGCCAGGGCGAGCACCACGGCGCGGTCGTCGCCCCGCAGCGCGACGACGGGTCCGTGCCCGCGGTCCCCCAGGAGCAGGCGGTCCGACCGCCAGCCCGGGGGCAGCACGCCCGGCAGGTCACCGGGCAGGTGGCCTGTCGTGTCACCCATCCGCAGCCCGACCGGGTGGCTCAGGCCGTGGGAGCCGCGGCCGGCACGGCCCCGGCTGCCGCGGCCGACGGCGCGACCCCGTCCACCCCGGCCTCCTTGCGCTGCTGGGCCGTGATCGGCGCCGGCGCGCCGGTGAGCGGGTCGTAGCCGCCGCCCGACTTCGGGAACGCGATGACGTCGCGGATCGACTCCGAGCCCGTCAGGAGCGTGAGGATCCGGTCCCAGCCGAAGGCGATGCCGCCGTGCGGCGGCGCACCGAACGCGAACGCGTCGAGCAGGAAGCCGAACTTCTCCTGGGCCTCCTCCTCGCCGATCCCCATCATCTCGAACACCCGCTGCTGCACGTCGCGGCGGTGGATACGGATGGACCCGCCGCCGATCTCGTTGCCGTTGCAGACGATGTCGTAGGCGTACGCCAGCGCCGCACCCGGGTCGGCCTCGAAGGTGTCGATCCACTCGGGCGTCGGCGAGGTGAAGGCGTGGTGCACCGCGGTCCAGGACCCGGTGCCCACCGCGACGTCGTCGTCCTCGCCGGTCGGCTTGAACAGCGGTGCGTCGACGACCCAGAGGAAGGACCACGCCGAGGTGTCGATGAGCTCTGCCCGCCGCCCGATCTCCAGGCGCGTGGCCCCGAGCAGCGCGCGCGCCTCGGGGGCCTTGCCCGCCGCGAAGAAGACGCAGTCGCCCGGCCGGGCGCCCGCGGCCGCCACGAGACCCTCGCGCTCCGCGTCCGACAGGTTCTTGGCGACGGGACCGCCGAGCTCGCCGTCCTCGGAGACCGTGACGTAGGCCAGGCCCTTGGCACCGCGCTGCTTGGCCCACTCCTGCCACGCGTCGAACGTCCGGCGCGGCTGCGAGCCGCCGCCCGGCATGACGACGGCCCCGACGTAGGGCGCCTGGAACACGCGGAACGGCGTGGCGGAGAAGTAGTCGGTCAGCTCGACGAGCTCGAGGCCGAACCGCAGGTCCGGCTTGTCGGTGCCGAACCGGCGCATCGCCTCGGCGTAGGTCATCCGCGGGATGGGGGTCGGGACGGTGTACCCGATGAGCTCCCACAGCGCGACGAGCACCTGCTCGGCGACCGCGATGACGTCGTCCTGCTCGACGAAGCTCATCTCGACGTCGAGCTGGGTGAACTCGGGCTGGCGGTCCGCGCGGAAGTCCTCGTCGCGGTAGCAGCGGGCGATCTGGTAGTAGCGCTCCATGCCGGCCACCATGAGCAGCTGCTTGAAGAGCTGCGGCGACTGCGGCAGGGCGTACCAGGAGCCCGGTGCGAGGCGCGCGGGCACGACGAAGTCGCGTGCGCCCTCGGGCGTCGAGCGGGTCAGCGTGGGCGTCTCGACCTCGACGAAGTCCTGCGCGTCGAGCACGGCGCGCGCCGCCGCGTTGGCCTTGGCCCGCAGGCGCAGCGCGCGCGAGGGGGCGGGGCGGCGCAGGTCGAGGTACCGGTAGCGCAGGCGCGCCTCCTCGCCGATCTGCTCGTCGAGGGCGGAGGACACCTGGAAGGGCAGCGGTGCGGACTCGTTGAGCACCACGACCGACTCTGCCGTGAGCTCGACGGCGCCGGTCGCGAGGTGCGTGTTCTCGTTGCCGGCCGGCCGTGCGCCGATGGCCCCGGTGACCTGGAGCACGTACTCGTTGCGCAGCCCGTGCGCGACGGCCTCGTCGCGGACGACCACCTGGGCGATGCCCGACGCGTCCCGCAGGTCGATGAACGCCACGCCGCCGTGGTCACGGCGACGGTCGACCCAGCCGGTGAGCGTGACGGTCTGGCCGATGTGCTCGGCTCGCAGCGAGCCGGCGGTGTGGGTGCGGAGCACGGGGGTCCTTCCGGGCGGAACGGGTCAGCGCCCTCGCGGGCGTCCGACCGATCCTAGTTGCCGCCGGGTCCCCCGCCTCCCTGCAGCGCCGCGAGTGCCGCCGGGTCGGCGCCGTCCTCGTGCTCCTCGCGGCGCGCGGGTGGCAGGGCGAGGGTCGCGAACAGGCCGAGCGTGACGAAGCCGGCGCCCACCACGGCCGTGCGGCGCAGCGCGTCGGCGAAGGCCGCGCGCGCGGCCTCGGCGATGGGCTCGCCGCCGGGCTGGGCCGCGATGCCGGGGATCGCCGTCCCCGCGGACTC
>NZ_DAORSQ010000017.1:0-25350 GCF_035443605.1 Actinotalea sp.
CGGACGACGGGATTCGAACCCGCGACCCTCACCTTGGCAAGGTGATGCTCTACCACTGAGCCACGTCCGCGCAGCACGTCCGCCGTTCCCGGCGCCGTGCGCGTCCCGAACTCTAACCGACCGCTGCGACGAGAGTCCAACCGGCTCGGCCCCGCGCGTCGGGCGCCGCTACCGTGAGCCGGTGACCGACCCACTCCCCGAGCACGACCGGCGCCCCGGTGCCGCCGTCGTGTCCTCGGCCGGGGCGTCCTCGGCCGGGGCGTCGATGTGGTTCGCGGGCGTCCGCGGGCGAGGTGCGGTGGAGTGCATCGATCTCGCCACCGACGGGGACCGCGTGACGTCCGGCATGTGGGCGGTGGTCGGGGACTTCGAGGGCCGGGTGCTGGCCTGGCGCTTCGCGGACGTCGAGCGGACGGCGGAGGAGGCGCCGGCCCGTGGAGACGACGTCCCCGCGGCCGGCCGCGCTGACGCGCCCTGGTCCGGCCCCGCGCCCGAGCAGTGGAGCAGCTCGATGGACCGCGACACCTACGTCGCCGGGGTCGGGTCGATCCGTTCCGCCGTGCGCGAGGGCGAGGTCTACCAGGTCAACCTCTGCCGCGTGCTGTCCGCCCCGCTGCCCGCCGTCGACGGGGCCGAGCCGGACCCGGCGCCGCTGGCGGCCCGCCTCGCGGCCGGCAACCCCGCGCCCTACGCCGGGGTGGTGCACGTCCCGGCGGGGGGCGGGCTGCCGCCCGTCTGGGTCGTCACGGCCTCGCCGGAGCTCTTCCTGCGCGTCGGGGACGGCCTCATCACCTCCGGTCCCATCAAGGGCACGGCGACGACCCCGCAGGGTCTCACCGCCAAGGACGAGGCCGAGAACATCATGATCGCCGACATGGTCCGCAACGACCTCCAGCGCGTCTGCCGCCCCGGCACCGTGGAGGTCACCGACCTGCTCGCCGTCGAGCAGCACCCCGGCCTGGTGCACCTGGTCACGACCGTCCAGGGTGAGCTGACGAGGCCGAGGCCGGACTGGACGGCGATCCTCGCGGCCACCTACCCGCCCGCCTCGGTGTCGGGCGCGCCGCAGCACACGGCCCTGGCGGCGATCGCCCAGCTCGAGCCGGTGGCGCGCGGACCGTACTGCGGGGCCATCGGCTGGATCGACGCGGACGCCGGCCGTGCCGAGCTCGCGGTGGGCATCCGGACGTTCTGGTGGACGCCGGACGGCGGTGGACGCCTGCACTTCGGCACCGGCGCCGGGATCACCTGGGGCAGCGACGCGGGGGCCGAGTGGGCGGAGACCGAGCTCAAGGCCCACCGCCTCGTGACCCTGGCCAGCACGGGCGTCGCGGCCCGCCCGAGCAGCGGGGACGACACGGGCGCGCCGGACGGACCGGACGCGCGCCGCGGGACGAGGATGGCCGGACCGGGCACCAGGGAGCGGAGGACGTCGTGAGCGGGATCGTCGTGTGGGCGGACGGACGGCTGCGGGACCCTGCCGAGCCGGTCCTCAGCGCCGTCGACCACGGTGTGACGGTCGGCGACGGGGTCTTCGAGACCTGCGGCGTGGTCGACGGCTCCGCCTTCGCGTTGACGCGCCACCTGGCCCGGCTGGTGCGCTCGGCGCGGGGCCTCGGGCTCGAGGACCCCGACCTCGACGCCGTGCGCGCCGGTGTCGCCGCCGTCCTGGCCCGGCCGGAGGGACTGGGGCGGGTGCGGGTCACCGTCACGGCCGGGCTCGGCCCGCTCGGCTCGGGCCGCACCCCGGGGGCGCAGAGCGTGCTCGTCGTGGCTGGTCCGGCGGCCGGCCCGGCGCCCGTGCGGGCCGTGCGCGTCCCGTGGACGCGCAACGAGCGCTCGGCGGTCGCGGGGCTCAAGACGACGTCGTACGCCGAGAACGTCGTCGCCCTGGCGGCGGCGAGCCGTGCCGGTGCCGACGAGGCGCTGCTCGCCAACACCCGCGGCGAGCTGTGCGAGGGCACCGGGAGCAACGTGTTCGTCGAGCGCGGGGGAGAGCTGCTGACGCCGCCGCTGTCGAGCGGCTGCCTCGCGGGGATCACGCGCGAGCTGGTGCTCGAGTGGTCGGCCGCGGCCGGGCTGCCCGTGCGCGAGGCCGAGCCGGGCGAGCTGGCCTTCGCGGTCCTGGACGAGGTGACGGCCGGCGCTGCCCGGCTCGCGATCAGCGGCTCGGTACGGACCTTCGTGCCCGTCGTCGCGCTGGACGGCGTCGCGGTGGTCGCGGGCGAGATCACCCGGGCGGCGGCGGAGGTCTACGCGAGCAGGGCCGCGCTCGACGTCGACCCCTGAGCCCGGCCCCGGACGCCACGGCGCCCGGGGCCCCTCGGGGATCCGGGCGTCCGTGCGTCGTGGGCCGGGGCCCACGTGCGGTCAGGCGTCGAGCAACGTGTCGATGAGGCGCGAGATCTCGCTCTCCATGTGCGTGCTCTCCGCGCCGAACGGCACACGCCGCACGGTCGCGGACAGGAACGCCACGAACGGGTCCACCGGCCCGGCCAGGAGTGCCTCACCCTCGACGCCGCTGAGCGTCATGAGCAGGTAGGCAGGGTCCTCGTCGCGCCAGATCCGTACGTCGCCGGTACCGGCGGGTGCGGCCGCGTCGGCGAGCACGCCGTGCGCGATGAGCTCGCGCCCGATGAGCCACGTCGAGGTCGAGCTCGAGCCGACGAAGGCCACCCGCACCGTGTAGGGGTCGGTGGCGTCGAAGTCGAGCTCGGCGCTGATCGGCAGCACGCTCGCGTCCGCGAGCACCAGGTGCATGGGGACGACCTCGTGGACGTCCGCTGCGGGTCCCGCCATGGTCACCCCTCCCTAGTTCAGTCGTGCGATGTGGCGATCCGGCGGGGGCACGGACCGCGTTTCGGCAATCCGCTGCGCATTCGCTAGCATCATGCCGTCGTCGTACAGCGAGCCGCTCGCTGCACGATGGGCGATTAGCTCAGTGGTAGAGCGCCTCGTTCACACCGAGGAGGTCACTGGTTCGAACCCAGTATCGCCCACAGCACGTCCCGGGCGGGATCGCCCGAATGGGCGTTTCTTCCGGTTCCCGTGCCTCGCCGGGACGCGAACTCGCAGGTCAGGGCCAGCAAGTTACCTCCGGGTAGCCGGGCCCGATCACCCGGGTGAACCGCGGTCGCGTCACCCGTCCGGAGCAGCGTTCGCGGGACCGCCGGGGCACCCGCCACGAGGCGCCTCGCGGGACCACCTGCCCGCCGGCCAGCGCGGCGCTCGGTAGCATCGAACCGCCGACCACCCGAGGAGCAGCTGCCGTGCCTGAGATCACCCTGACCGTCGACGGAGTCGAGCGGGCGGTGAGCGTGCCCACCACGGGCGTTGACCTGTTCGGGGACCGGCGTGACGTCGTCGTCATGCGGGTCGACGGCGAGCTGACGGACCTGGCGACGGCGGTCCCGGCCGGTGCGGTCGTCGAGGCCGTGACCATCGACTCGCCCGACGGGCTGGCCGTGCTGCGCCACTCCACGGCGCACGTGCTCGCCCAGGCGGTCCAGGAGCTGCACGCCGACGCGCGGCTGGGCATCGGCCCGCCGATCACCGACGGCTTCTACTACGACTTCGACGTGGCCACCCCGTTCACCCCCGAGGACCTCAAGGCCCTGGAGAAGGTGATGGCCCGGATCGTCAAGGAGGGTCAGACCTTCCGGCGCTGGGACCTCACCGAGGACGAGGCGCGCGCGGAGCTCGCGGCCGAGCCGTACAAGCTCGAGCTCGTCGGCCTCAAGGGCACGGCCGCCGAGGAGGGCGCCTCGGTGGAGGTCGGCCTCGGCGGGCTGAGCATCTACCAGAACCTGCGCCGCGACGGCTCGGTGGCGTGGCAGGACCTCTGCCGCGGCCCGCACCTGCCCAGCACCCGGCTCATCGCCAACGGCTTCCAGCTGACCCGCTCGGCCGCGGCCTACTGGCGCGGCAGCGAGAAGAACCCGCAGCTCCAGCGCGTCTACGGCACCGCGTGGCCCACCAAGGACGCGCTGCGCGCGCACCTGGACCGGATCGCCGAGGCCGAGCGCCGCGACCACCGCCGCATCGGCGCGGAGATGGACCTCTTCTCGTTCCCGGACGAGCTGGGCTCCGGGCTGCCCGTGTTCCACCCCAACGGCGGGATCATCCGCAACGAGCTGGAGGACTACTCGCGCAAGCGCCACGTCGCGGCCGGGTACTCCTTCGTCAACACCCCGCACATCACGAAGTCGCGGCTGTACGAGGTCTCCGGGCACCTGGACTGGTACGCCGACGGCATGTTCCCGCCCATGCACATCGACGCCGAGATCGACGACGACGGCACGGTCCGCAAGCCGGGGCAGGACTACTACCTCAAGCCGATGAACTGCCCGATGCACAACCTCATCTTCGCCTCGCGCGGGCGCTCCTACCGCGAGCTCCCGCTGCGGCTGTTCGAGTTCGGCACGGTCTACCGCTACGAGAAGTCCGGGGTGGTGCACGGCCTGACCCGCGTGCGCGGCCTGACCCAGGACGACGCGCACATCTACTGCACGCGCGAGCAGATGGCGGGCGAGCTGACGAGCACCCTGAACTTCGTGCTCAGCCTGCTCAAGGACTACGGGCTCGAGGACTTCTACCTCGAGCTCTCCACGCGCAACCCCGAGAAGTCCGTGGGCAGCGAGGAGGCGTGGGACGAGGCCACCCGCACGTTGCAGGAGGTCGGCGCGGCGTCGGGGCTCGAGCTCGTCCCGGACCTGGGCGGCGCGGCGTTCTACGGGCCCAAGATCTCTGTCCAGGCGCGCGACGCGATCGGCCGCACGTGGCAGATGTCGACCATCCAGCTGGACTTCAACCTGCCCGAGCGGTTCGAGCTCGAGTACACCGCGTCCGACGGCTCGCGGCAGCGGCCCGTGATGATCCACCGTGCGCTCTTCGGCTCCATCGAGCGGTTCTTCGGCGTGCTCACCGAGCACTACGCCGGGGCGTTCCCCGCGTGGCTCGCGCCGGTGCAGGTGGTCGCGGTGCCCGTCGCCGAGCCGTTCAACGACTACCTCCAGGCGGTCGTCGACCGGCTGCGCACGCACGGCATCCGGGCGGAGCTCGACGCGTCGGACGACAGGTTCGGCAAGAAGATCCGCACGGCGAGCACGCAGAAGGTTCCCTTCGTGCTCATCGCCGGCGGCGACGACGTCGACGCCGGAGCCGTCTCGTTCCGCTACCGGGACGGGCGCCAGGACAACGCTGTGCCGATCGACGATGCCGTCGAACGGATCCTCGCGGCGGTCCGCGACCGCGTCCAGGTCTGAGATGGCCGAGGACGTGAGGGCCGAGGACCCGATGACGCACGATGCGCTGACGGACGGCGCACCGGCAGGCGAGCCCGACGGCTACGAACGGCTGTGGACGCCGCACCGCATGGTGTACATCGCCGGGCAGGACAAGCCGTCCGGGCCCGACGTCGCCCAGTGCCCGTTCTGCCGTGTGCCCTCGCGGCCGGACGCCGAGGCCCTCGTCGTCGCGCGCGGGGAGCGTGCCTACGTGGTGCTCAACCTCTACCCGTACAACTCGGGCCACCTCATGGTGGTGCCGTACCGGCACGTCGCGGACTACACCGAGCTCGACGCAGCCGAGACCGTCGAGGTCGCCACGCTGACCCAGACGGCCATGACCGTGCTGCGCGCCGTGATGCACCCGCAGGGCTTCAACCTCGGCATGAACCAGGGTGCGGTCTCCGGTGCCGGCATCGCGGCCCACCTGCACCAGCACGTCGTGCCGCGGTGGGGCGGGGACGCGAACTTCCTGCCCATCGTGGCGCGCACCAGGGCCCTGCCGGAGCTGCTCGCCGACACCCGGGACCGGCTCGCCGCCGCGTGGCCCGGGGCGGGGGAGTGAGCGCCCCGTGCTGAGTCGACTGCGGGCCGGCAGCGCCCGCGCGCTGGGGCCGGTCGCGAGGTTCCTGCTCGCGCGCGGTGTGTCGCCCGACGCCGTGACCATCGCGGGCACCCTCGGCGTCGTCCTCGCCGCGCTCGTCCTGCTGCCGACGGGGCACCTCACCGCGGCGGCGCTCGTCATCGCGGTGTTCGCCCTGACGGACCTCGTCGACGGGCTGATGGCCCGCACCGCGGGGCGCAGCGGCCCGTGGGGCGCCTTCCTCGACTCGACGCTCGACCGGTTCGGCGACGCCGCGATCTTCTCCGGCCTGGTGGTCTACCTGGCGCGCTCCGGCGACGAGCTCGGCGCCGTGCTGGGCCTGGCGTGCCTCGCGCTCGGCGCGATCGTTCCCTATGCCAGGGCCCGGGCCGAGGGCCTGGGGATGACGGCCTCCGTCGGGATCGCCGAGCGGGCCGACCGGCTGTTCCTCGTGCTCCTGGCGATCCTGCTCGTCGGCATCGGCCTGCCCGCCGTCGTGCTCACGGTCGTGCTGGGCCTGCTCGCCGTCGCGAGCGCCGTGACCGTGGTCCAGCGCATGGCGACCGTGCACCGCCAGGCCGCCGAGCGCGCCCGGGAGGCCGGGGCATGAACCTGCGCTCGAGGGTCTTCCTCGTCGGCTGGCACGCCGCCTCGCGCGCGCCGCAGGACGTCGTGCGCGCCGTCATGCACGTCGCGGCCGAGGCGGCGTGGCTGGCCCACGGCGCCGGCGTGCGCCAGCTCGAGGCGAACCTGCGCCGGGTGGTGCCGGGTGCGGACGACCGCGAGATCCGACGCCTGAGCCGCGAGAACATGCGCCGCTACCTGCGCTACTACGGCGAGACCTTCATGCTCGGTCGGATGACGCCGGAGCAGATGCTCGCGCGGGTGCGGCCGATCGGTGACCAGGGGGTCCGCGACGTCATCGACGCCGAGCACTCCGCGCTGCTCGCGCTGGGCCACCAGGGCAACTACGACCTCGCGGGGGCGTGGGCCACGGTGCACGTCGCGCCCACCACGACGGTGGCCGAGCGACTGGAGCCGCCGGAGGTCTTCGCGGAGTTCGTCTCCCTGCGCGAGCGCAACGGGCTGACGATCCTCCCGCTCGACCCGGGCAAGGACGTCTTCCGGGACCTGCTGCGGGCCGTCAAGGGCGGCGGGGCCCTGGTGCCCTTGCTGGCGGACCGGGACCTCACGGAGCGCGGCATCGAGGTCGATCTCTTCGGCCACCGGGCGCGCGTCGCGGCCGGTCCGGCGGCCCTCGCGATCTCCACCGGCGCACCGCTGTTCACCACGACCGTGCGGCACGTGCGCCTGCGCGGCGCGGAGCGGCGCGCCGCCGGGTCGCGCTGGGGGATCGTGCTGTCCTTCCTCCCGGTCGAGGTCGAGCTGGATCGCACCCTGCCCCGCGCCCAGCAGGTCGCGCGGCTCACCCAGGCGTGGGTGGACCTGCTCGCCGCCGACATCGCCGCGCACCCCACGGACTGGCACATGCTCCAGAAGGTCTTCGTCGCGGACATGGACCCCGAGCGGGCCGCCCGCGCGACCCGGCCGGAGGCGTCCTCCGGTGGGTGAGCCGCTGCGCATCGGGCTGGTCTGCCCGTACTCGTTCGACGTGCCCGGGGGCGTCCAGTTCCACGTGCGCGACCTTGCCGAGGCGCTCATCGCGCAGGGTCACACCGTCTCGGTGCTGGCCCCTGCGGACGAGGACACCCCGCTGCCCGGCTACATCGAGTCCGCCGGCCGGGCCATCCCGGTCCGCTACAACGGCTCGGTGGCCAGGATGACCTTCGGACCCGTCAGCGCGCGGCGCGTGCGACGGTGGCTCGTGGCCGGGGACTTCGACATCCTGCACCTGCACGAGCCCGTGACCCCGAGCCTCGGGATGCTCGCGCTGTGGATCGCGTCCGGCCCCATCGTCGCCACCTTCCACACCGCGCTGCTGAGGTCCCGCGCGCTGCAGGTCGCGTACCCCATGGTGCGGCCGTCGCTGGAGAAGATCGCCGCCCGGATCGCCGTCTCGGAGGACGCCCGGCGCACCCTCGTCGAGCACCTCGGCGGGGACGCCGTCGTCATCCCCAACGGCGTCTACGTCGACACGTTCGCCGCGGCGCAGCGGGACGAGCGCTGGACCGGCACCCCGCAGGCGCCGACGGTCGCCTTCCTCGGCCGCCTCGACGAGCCCCGCAAGGGCCTGCCCGTGCTCACCGCGGCGATCCCTGCGGTGCTCGCCGTGCATCCGGGCGCGCGGTTCCTCGTCGCCGGGCACGGCGAGACCGGTGCCGCTGAGGCGACGGCCGCGCTCGGCGACCTCGCGTCGAGCGTCGAGTTCCTCGGCGGGGTCAGCGACGAGGACAAGGCGCGACTGCTGGCCTCGGTGGACGTCTACTGCGCCCCGCACACCGGCGGCGAGAGCTTCGGGATCGTGCTCGTCGAGGCCATGAGCGCGGGGGCCACCGTGGTGGCCAGCGACCTCGGGGCGTTCCGACGCGTGCTCGACGAGGGCGAGGCGGGCGTGCTGTTCCGCAACGGCGACGCCGCCGACCTGGCGGCCACGCTCAACCGCGTGCTCGCCGACCCCGACCTGCGGGCGCGCACCTCCCGGCGGGCGAGCGCCGTCGTGCGGCGCTACGACTGGTCGACGGTCACCGCGCAGGTGCTCACGGTCTACGAGACGGTGCTCGCCGGCACCTCGCCGAGGGTCCGGGTGGGCGAGGACCCGACCTCCCTGCGGACGGTCGCGCGCCGCGGCGAGGAGGGCGCACCATGACGTGGTCGGAGCTCACCGTCCTGGTCTCGGCCCTGCTGCTGCTCGTGGCGTGGTTCGCCTGGGTCGCGGCGAGCCGGCTCGACCGGCTGCACCGCAAGGTGGCGACGTCGTGGACCTCGTTGGACGACCAGCTGGTCCGCCGGGCGTCGTCGGCGGCGGAGCTCGCGTCGGGCGGCCTGCTCGACCCCGTCAGCTCCGTGCTCGTCGGCGAGGCGGCCTGGGTGGCGCTCTCGTCGCGCGGCACCGGTCGGGAGGCCGGGCCGACGGGGCCGACCGCCACGGTCCTCCCGTCGGGCACCGCGTCCACCGAGGGCACCGCGCGGGACGTGGCGGAGAGCGAGCTGTCCCGCACCATCCGCGTGGCGCTGTCCGACCCCGCCGACGTCGAGGCGCTGCGCGCCGTCCCGGCCGGCGACGAGCTCGTCGAGGCCCTCGCGGCGGCCTGGTACCGGGTGCAGCTGTCGCGACGCTTCCACAACGAGGCCGTCGCGCAGACGCAGCGCATGCGCCGCAAGTGGGCCGTGCGCCTGCTGCGCCTCTACGGCCACGCGCCGATCCCCCAGACGGTCGAGATCGACGACGCGTGGCCCGAGGCGCTCGGCACGGCCGGCGGGCGCTGACGCCTCGCGTCCGGGTCGGGGTCCGAGGACGGCCTCGGTCTAGGATGGTCGGTGCCCCCGCGAGGACGAGGCGGCTCCCCGACCCCAAGAGCAAGGACTGACGTGACCAACGACAACGGCTCGACCGTCATCGGCACCGCCAAGGTCAAGCGCGGGATGGCCGAGATGCTCAAGGGCGGCGTGATCATGGACGTGGTCACCGCCGAGCAGGCAAAGATCGCGGAGGACGCCGGCGCCGTTGCCGTCATGGCCCTCGAGCGCGTGCCCGCCGACATCCGGGCGCAGGGTGGCGTGGCGCGGATGAGCGACCCCGACCTCATCGACGGGATCATCGAGGCCGTCTCGATCCCGGTGATGGCCAAGGCGCGCATCGGTCACTTCGTCGAGGCGCAGGTGCTCCAGTCGCTCGGTGTCGACTACATCGACGAGTCCGAGGTCCTCACCCCGGCCGACTACGCGCACCACATCGACAAGTGGGCCTTCACGGTGCCCTTCGTGTGCGGCGCGACCAACCTCGGCGAGGCCCTGCGGCGCATCACCGAGGGTGCCGCGATGATCCGGTCCAAGGGCGAGGCCGGCACGGGCGACGTCTCCAACGCGACGACGCACATGCGCCAGATCCGCGACCAGATCCGCCGGCTGTCGTCCCTGCCGCCCGACGAGCTCTTCCTCGCGGCCAAGGACCTCCAGGCGCCGTACGACCTCGTCGCCGAGGTGGCCCGCACGGGGGCGCTGCCCGTCGTGCTCTTCACCGCGGGCGGCATCGCGACGCCGGCCGACGCGGCCATGATGATGCAGCTCGGCGCCCAGGGCGTCTTCGTGGGTTCGGGCATCTTCAAGTCCGGCAACCCGGCCGAGCGCGCCGCGGCGATCGTCAAGGCGACGACGTTCTTCGACGACCCGGACGTCATCGCGCGCGTCTCGCGCGGGCTGGGCGAGGCCATGGTGGGCATCAACGTCGAGGACGTCCCGGAGCCGCACCGGCTGGCCGAGCGCGGCTGGTGACGTCCAGGCCGCCGTTCATCGGTCAGGACTGGGTGCTGGCGCAGGACGGGCGGTGGTTCCGCCGGGGCGCGCGCGTGGTGCTGCTCGACGCGCAGGACCGCGTGCTGCTGCTGCGGGCGCACGACGTCGACGACCCGGACCACCGGTGGTGGTTCACGGTCGGCGGGGGAGTCGCGCCCGGTGAGGACGAGCGCGATGCCGCTGTGCGGGAGGCTGCCGAGGAGGTCGGCATCCGGCTGGTCGCCCCGGACCTGCTCGGCCCGGTGCTGACGCGCGCCGCGGTGTTCGACTTCGCACGCGTCGCCTGCCGGCAGGACGAGACGTTCTTCCTCGCCAGGGTCGAGCGCCACGACGACCCCGGGGTGGACCGCTCCGCGTGGACGGCGATCGAGCACGAGACGGTCGACGAGGTGCGCTGGTTCGGCCTCGACGAGCTCGCGGCCGTGCCCATCGCGGTCTACCCGGAGGGCCTGGTCGAGCTGCTGCGCGGCTGGATCGGCGGCTGGGACGGGACCGCGCCGCACATCGACGCCACGTGAGCAGCCGGCGCGTGCCGGGTGTGCGGAGCATCACACGGGGGCCTACCCGCCGGTAACCTCCGCGTGATCCGCGGGCGTTAGCGTCGGCCCGTGCCCACCACCACCTCTCCGGTCCTGCGCATGCGGCGCAGCGGCATCCGCGCCCTCATGGAGCTCGCCCTGGCGGACCCGCTCGCGATCCACCTCGAGATCGGCGAGCCGGACGTGCCCACGCCGGACCACGTCCTGGCGGCGGCCGCAAGGGACGCCGCGGCCGGGCACACGGGCTACACGTCGTCCACCGGGTCCGCGGAGCTGCGCACGGCGCTGGCGGAGAAGGTCCGGCGCGTCAACGGGCTGGACGTGGGACCGGCCGACGTCATGGCCACGCACGGCGCGATGCACGGCCTGGCGATCGCCTTCGCCGCGACCCTCGGCCCCGGTGACGAGGTGCTGCTGCCGGACCCCGAGTTCCCCAACTGGCGGATGGCCGTGACGGCCACCGGCGCCGAGGCGGTGACGTATCCGACGCGCGCCGAGCACGGCTTCGTGCCACGCCTCGAGGACATCGCGGCCGCGATCACGCCGCGCACGAAGGTGCTGCTGGTGTGCTCGCCGAACAACCCGACCGGCGCGGTCTACCCGGCAGCGCTGCTCGAGTCCGTCGTGGCCCTCGCCCGGCAGCACGACCTGTGGGTCTTCTCCGACGAGTGCTACGAGGCGATCACCTACGACGCGCCGCACGTCAGCCCTGCGCAGTTCGACACCGACGGCCGCGTGCTGACGTTCTTCTCGTTCTCCAAGACCTACGCGATGACCGGCTGGCGGCTGGGCTACGTCGTCAGCCCCGACCCGGCGTTGACAGAGCTGCTCGCCCAGGTGGCCGAGGCGACCGTCGGGTGCCCGTCGTCGGTGAGCCAGCGGGCGGCCCTCGCCGCGCTGCGCGGCACCCAGGAGCCGGTCAGCACCGCGGTCGCCTCGTACCGGGGGCGGCGCGACGACGCCGTCGCCCTGCTCGCGGCGGCGGGCGTGCCGTGCTCGGTGCCCGACGGCGCCTTCTACCTGCTGGTCGACGTCTCCGCCGTGTCCCGGGACGGCAACACGTTCGCGCTGCGTCTGCTGCGCGAGCACCACGTGGCGGTCTCGCCCGGGGAGGCCTTCGGTCCCGGCGCCGCTGGCATGGTCAGGGTCTCGTTGGCCAGCGCCCCCGACGACCTGCGGGTGGGGCTGCAGCGCCTCGTCACGCTGGTCGCACGCTGGGACGAGCCCGCCGGGCGTGCCGTCGAGGCCGGGGCGCAGCTCAGGTGACGGTGGACCGTGCTCCGTCCAGCGCTGCGGCCTCGCCGGCGTCGAGCGCCGCGCGCATCTGCTCCGCCGTGCGCAGCAGGTCCGCGTGCGTGAGGTACGGCGCGGCGACGCCCAGGCGCACCAGCCCGGGCTCGCGGAAGTCGCCGACCACCCCGCGCGCGATGAGAGCCTGCACCAGCCCGTAGGCCTGCGGGTGCCGCACCGAGACGTGCGAGCCGCGCCGGGCGTCCTCGCGCGGGGTCACCGGCTCGGCCTCGGGCACGAGCGCAGCCAGGACGTCGAGCAGGTAGCCGGTGAGCGACAGCGAACGCGTGCGGACCTGCTCGGGCGTCACGCCGTCGAACGCGCCGAGGGCGGCCTCGAGGGCGAGCAGCGACAGCAGCGGCGGCGTGCCCACCCTGGCCCGCGCGATCCCCGGCGCGAACCGGTGCTCCGGCGCCATCGCGAAGGGGTCGGCGTGGCCGTGCCAGCCGCGGATCGCGGGGGAGTACCCGTCCTGGTGGCGGCGCGCGACGTACGTGAAGCCCGGCGCGCCCGGCCCGCCGTTGAGGTACTTGTAGCCGCAGCCCACCGCGAGGTCGACCTCGTGGGCGTCGAGGCCCACCGGCACGGCACCGGCCGTGTGGCTGAGGTCCCACAGCGACAGCGCCCCGACGGCGTGGGCCGCGCGCGTCAGTCCCGGCAGGTCCCACAGCTCACCGGTGCGGAAGTCCGCGTGCGACAGCGCGACGAGTGCGACGTCGGTGCCGTGCGCCGCCAGGACCGCAGGCACCTCGGCGGGGCTCGCGTGCACCACCCGCCAGCCGACGTCCTGGGCGACCCCGGCCAGCACGTACAGGTCGGTCGGGAAGGAGCCGGGGTCCGTGACCAGCAGGCCCCGCCCCGGGCGGAGCAGCGCCGCCGCCCGCGCGGCCTGGAAGAGGTTGACCGACGTCGAGTCGCCCACCGCCACCTGACCGGCCCCCGCGCCGACCAGCCGGCCGACGCGGTCGCCGACCCGCAGCGGGGCGCCCCACCAGTCGTGGACGTTCCACGACGTGATGAGGTCGCGGCCCCACTGCTCGCGGACCACCGCGGCGACGGCATCGGGCACCGCGCGGGGCAGGGCCCCGAGCGAGTTGCCGTCGAGGTACACCACACCCGCCGGGAGCTCGAACCGGTCCCGCAGGTCCGTCGCGGCGTGCTCGGCGTCGAGCCGTGCCGCGAGCTCGTGCCAGGTGCCGGCGTCTGGATCGCCGCCCCGGCGGGCATCGCCCGGCCGGCGGTGGTCGTCTGGCGGGGCGGCCGGGTCCATGGGCCGAGGATAGGCGCCAGTAGGATCGCCCGTCGTGACCCCCACCATCGGAGTGCTGGCCCTGCAGGGCGACGTGCGCGAGCACCTGACGGCCCTGGACGCCGCCGGAGCCACGGCCGTCGCGGTGCGCCGGCCGGCGGAGCTCGCCGCCGTCGACGGGATCGTGCTGCCCGGCGGGGAGTCCACGACGATCGACAAGCTGCTGCGCATCTTCGAGCTCTTCGAGCCGCTGCGCGCGGCACTCGGGGCTGGCCTGCCCGCCTACGGGTCGTGCGCCGGGATGATCCTGCTCGCGGACCGGATCACCGGTGGCACCAGCGACCAGCAGACGCTCGGCGGGCTCGACATCACCGTGCGGCGCAACGCCTTCGGCCGCCAGGTCGACTCGTTCGAGACCGACCTCGTCGTCGAGGGGATCGCCGACAGCCACGAGACCCCGGTGCACGCCGTCTTCATCCGCGCACCGTGGGTGGAGGAGGTCGGCCCCGGCGTGCGGGTGCTGGCCAGGGTGGAGTCCGGTCAGGCCGCCGGTAGGATCGTGGCGGTGCGCGAGCGCGACG
This sequence comes from Actinotalea sp., assembly GCF_035443605.1. Classification (NCBI taxonomy): domain Bacteria; kingdom Bacillati; phylum Actinomycetota; class Actinomycetes; order Micrococcales; family Cellulomonadaceae; genus Actinotalea; species Actinotalea sp. The sequence goes on from NZ_DAORSQ010000017.1 coordinate 13,941, forward strand.
TCCTGGCCACGTCCTTCCACCCGGAGATCTCCGGCGACCTGCGCCTGCACCGACTGTTCGTCCAGATCGTCACCGAGCGCGGCTGAGGGGTTTCGCACCATGTCAGGTCACTCCAAGTGGGCCACCACCAAGCACAAGAAGGCCGTGGTCGACGCCAAGCGCAGCAAGCTCTTCGCCAAGCTCATCAAGAACATCGAGGTCGCGGCGCGCATCGGCGGCGCCGACCTCGCCGGCAACCCGACCCTGTTCGACGCGGTGCAGAAGGCCAAGAAGTCGTCGGTCCCGATCGACAACATCAACCGCGCCGTCAAGCGCGGCTCCGGCCAGGAGGCCGGCGGTGCCGACTACCAGACGATCATGTACGAGGGCTACGGCCCCGGGGGCGTGGCCGTGCTCGTCGAGTGCCTCACCGACAACCGCAACCGCGCGGCCTCCGACGTGCGCGTCGCGTTCACCCGCAACGGCGGATCGCTGGCCGACCCGGGCTCGGTGGCCTACCTGTTCTCGCGCCGCGGCGTCGTCGTCGTGCCGAAGACCGACACCCTGACCGAGGACGACGTCCTTGGCGCCGTGCTCGACGCGGGCGCCGAGGAGGTCAACGACCTCGGCGAGGCGTTCGAGGTGATGAGCGAGGCGACCGACGTCGTCGCCGTGCGCACCGCGCTGCAGGCCGCGGGGATCGACTACGACTCCGCCGAGGCCCAGTTCGTCCCCGCCGTGCAGGTCGAGGTCGACATCGACGGCGCCCGCAGGATCCTCAAGCTCATCGACGCCCTCGAGGACAGCGACGACGTCCAGGACGTCTTCGCCAACTTCGACGCCTCCGACGAGGTCATGGCGGCGCTCGAGGAGGAGTGAGCCCGCGGGCAGCGCGTCCTGCACGGGCCGCCCGTCCCCGGCTGTGAGACTGGGCCCGTGCGCGTGCTCGGAGTGGACCCAGGGCTGACCCGGTGCGGGCTGGGAGTGGTCGACGCGCTGCCGGGGCGCCGCGTGCGGATGGTCGCGGTGGGCGTCGCGCGCTCTGATCCAGACGACGACGTCGCGCACCGCCTCTCGATCATCGCGGCGGAGGTCGACGCGTGGCTCGACGAGCACCGACCCGACGCGGTCGCCGTGGAGCGCGTCTTCGCGCAGCACAACGTGCGCACGGTCATGGGCACGGCGCAGGTCTCGGGGCTCGTCATGGTCGCGGCGGTGCGGCGCGGGCTGCCCGTCGCGCTGCACACGCCGTCCGAGGTCAAGGCAGCGGTCACCGGCCACGGCAGGGCGCCCAAGGACCAGGTGGGCCGGATGGTCGCGCGGATCCTCGGGCTGGACGAGCCCCCGAAGCCCGCCGACGCCGCGGATGCCCTGGCCCTGGCGATCTGCCACCTGTGGCGTCCCTCGGCGCCGTCGGCCGCGGGTCTGACCCTCTCCGTGGCGGTGCCCGGCACCGGGGCGCCCGGCACCGGATCGTCCGGCCCGGCACCCCGGACCACCGCGACCCCGGCCCAGCGGGCGTGGGCGCAGGCCGAGGCGGCGGCGCGCCGCACGGGACGGTGACCGCGGCGCTTGTTACCGTGTGCCCTGGTCGTACAGGTGTTCGGGGCGCTGCGGCGCGCACGGTTCGGGGAGGGTGCTGGTGATCTCGTCACTGCGCGGGCGCGTGCTCGCGGTGCGGCTCGACGCCGTGGTCGTGGACGTGGGCGGCGTGGGGCTCATGGTGCACGCCACCCCGGGGACGCTGGCCGGCCTGCGGGTGGGCGAGCAGGCGGAGCTCTCGACCTCGCTGCTGGTGCGTGAGGACTCCCTGACGCTCTTCGGCTTCGCCGACGCGGACGAGCGCGACGTCTTCGAGACCGTCCAGACCGTCAGCGGGATCGGCCCGCGGCTCGCCCTGGCCATGCTGGCCGTGCACCCGCCGGACGCCCTGCGCCGGGCCGTCGCCGCCGAGGACCTCACGGCCCTGCAGCGCGTGCCGGGGATCGGGCGCAAGGGCGCCCAGCGACTCGTCCTCGAGCTCGCGGACCGGCTCGGGCCCGCCGGGTCGTCCGCCGCGGGCGCGCCCGTCCGGTCCGGCCCGGTGGACCGTCGCGCCGAGGTGGTCGAGGCCCTCGTCGGGCTGGGCTGGAACCTCAAGGCGGCCCAGGACGCGGTCGGCGCCGTGGTGCCCGCCGCGGAGCCGGTCGAGGACGTGGCGGCGGTGCTCCGCGGTGCGCTGCGGACGCTCGGCGGGCACCGTGGCTGACGACATCGACGGTTCGGACGAGATCACCACCGAGCGGATCGTCGCGCCGGGGGCCGAGGACCTCGAGCGGGCGGCCGAGGCCGCGCTGCGCCCGCGCCGGCTGGCGGAGTTCGTCGGCCAGCGGGTGGTCCGCGACCAGCTGGAGCTCGTGCTGCACGCGGCGATGGGCCGCGGTCGCGCCCCGGACCACGTGCTGCTCTCCGGTCCGCCGGGCCTGGGCAAGACCACCCTCGCCATGATCATCGCGGCGGAGCTGGGCACCTCGATGCGGATCACCTCCGGCCCCGCGATCCAGCACGCCGGCGACCTCGCCGCCGTGCTCGCCGCGCTCGAGGAGGGCGAGGTGCTCTTCCTCGACGAGATCCACCGGTTGGCCCGGCCGGCGGAGGAGCTGCTGTACGTCGCGATGGAGGACTTCCGCGTCGACGTGGTGGTCGGCAAGGGGGCCGGCGCCAACGCCATCGGCCTCAGCCTCCCGCCGTTCACGGTGGTGGGTGCGACCACCCGGGCGGGGCTGCTCCCTGCACCGCTGCGGGACAGGTTCGGCTTCACCGGACACCTCGACTTCTACGACGAGGCCGAGCTGCGCCAGGTTCTGGGCCGCTCGGCCGGCCTGCTGGGCGTCGACCTGCACGGCGACGCGGCGGCCGAGATCGCGTCGCGCTCGCGCGGTACGCCGCGGATCGCCAACCGCCTGCTGCGCCGGGTGCGCGACTGGGCGCAGGTGCGCGGTGACGGCACGCTGCACCTCGCCGCGGCCCGCGCGGCGCTGGCCGTGTACGAGGTCGACGACCTGGGCCTGGACCGGCTCGACCGTGCGGTGCTCACGGCGCTGTGCTCGCGGTTCGGCGGCGGCCCGGTGGGTCTGACGACGCTGGCGGTCGCGGTGGGCGAGGAGCCGGAGACCGTGGAGACCGTCGCAGAGCCGTTCCTCGTGCGCGAGGGGCTCATGGGCCGGACCTCCCGCGGTCGTGTCGCGACCGCGCGGGCGTGGGAGCACCTGGGCCTCGTCGCGCCGCCGTCGGCAGAGACGCTCTTCGGCTGAGCCCACGGGCGCACCGGCGCCCGGGTGTCGCGGCGGAACCGCCGGGCGGCCGCGTCCGTTAGGGCGGTGGCGCGCCGGTCGCCTAGACTTCCCGCGGTCACCACCTCAGACAGGACGTGAGAAGCACTGATGGACCCGAGCATCCTGATCATCATGGCGTTGGCAGTCGGAGCGATGTGGCTCATGACCAACCGCACACGCAAGCAGCAGAAGGCGGCAGCGGACTTCCGCGCGAGCCTCACCCCGGGTCAGGACGTCATGACCGGCTCGGGCCTCTTCGGCACCATCGTGGCCGTCGACGACGACGTCATCACCCTCGAGACCTCCCCGGGCGTCACCAGCCGCTGGCTGCGCCCCGCCATCGCCAAGCTCGTCGAGCCGCCGGTCGCGGCGGGCGACGCCGTCGAGGACGACGAGGACGAGTACGACGACGAGGACGAGTACGACGACGAGTACGACGAGGAGCTCGACGACGCCGACCTGGCCGCCGAGGGCGACGAGGTCCTGGATGAGGACGACGCGCCCGTGGCGGGCCTCGCCGACGTCGAGATCCCCGACGACGCCTCCAGCCTCACCACGGACCCCGGCGAGGACGAGACGCCCCGACGCTGACCGCCGGCCCACCCGGGCCCGGCACGGACCGCGGGCCCGCACGGGCCGGCGGTCGACCGCTTCACGAGAGAGACGAACCGTTGGCAACACCGACCCGCCGTGTCCAGCCCGTGCGCACCCTGGTGACGCTCGCCGTCCTGGTCATCGCGCTGCTGGGCGCCCTGCTCGCCGGGGCGAGGTGGTCGGACGCCTCCCTGACCCCCAAGCTCGCGCTGGACCTCGAGGGCGGGACGCAGATCATCCTGCGGCCCGTCGCCGAGGACGGTGCCGACGTCACCGCCGATGCCATCGCCCAGGCGATCGACATCATCCGCCAGCGCGTGGACGCCTCGGGCGTCGCCGAGGCGGAGATCACCAGCCAGGGCGGGTCCAACGGGGGCACCAACATCGTGGTGGCCCTGCCCGGCCAGCCCGACCAGGCGACGCTCGACCTGGTGCGCGAGTCCGCTCAGATGCTCTTCCGCCCGGTGCTGACCTACGGCGCCCCGACGGTCGGCGAGCCGACGACGGCCGCGGCCGACCTCGGGACCCCGGTCGACGCGAGCGACCTCGCCTGGCTGACCCAGGACGTGCTGGACGCCTACGCGGCACTCGACTGCACGGACCCGGCCAACCTCACGGGCGGCGCGGGCGTCAGCGGCGCAGCTGACGCGCCGGTCGCAGCGTGCGACCAGGACGGGGCGTTGAAGTACGTGCTCGGTCCGGTGGAGATCCTCGGCAGCGACATCGACTCCGCGTCCTCCGGGCTGCAGGTGGGCCCGACGGGCGCCCTGACCAACGAGTGGGTCACCACCATCAGCTTCACGTCCGCCGGCACGACGACGTTCCGCGAGGTCACGACCCGCCTGCTGAGCCTCGAGTCCCCGCGGAACCAGTTCGCCATGGTGCTCGACGGCCTCGTGATCTCGGCGCCATCGGTCAACTCCGTCATCGCCGACGGCAACGCGGAGATCTCGGGGTCGTTCACGCGCGAGTCCGCGGCCACGCTCGCCCAGCAGCTCAACTTCGGTGCCCTGCCCCTGACGTTCGAGGTGCAGAGCGAGCAGCAGATCTCCGCGACCCTCGGCTCGGAGCAGCTGCAGAAGGGCCTGCTGGCCGGCCTCGTCGGCCTCATCCTCGTCGCGTTGTACTCGCTCGTGCAGTACCGCGCCCTGGGGCTCGTGACGATCGCCTCGCTCGTGGTCGCCGGCGTCATCGCCTACGCCCTCATCACGCTGCTGTCCTGGACCCAGGGCTACCGGCTGAGCCTGCCCGGCGTGGCCGGCATCATCGTCGCCATCGGTATCACGGCCGACTCGTTCATCGTCTACTTCGAGCGCGTCCGCGACGAGCTGCGCGACGGACGCACCCTGCCCGCCGCGGTCGAGGAGGGTTGGCGGCGCGCCCGGCGCACCATCCTGGCGTCCGACGCGGTGAACTTCCTCGCGGCGTTCGTCCTGTACTTCCTTGCCGTCGGCGGTGTGCGCGGGTTCGCCTTCACGCTCGGCCTGACGACGCTCGTCGACCTCGTGGTCGTCTTCCTGTTCACCCACCCCCTGCTCATCCTGCTGGCCCGCACCCGGTTCTTCGGCGAGGGCCACCGCTTCTCGGGGCTCGACCCCGCAGCCCTGGGGGCGCGGTCCCGGTACGTCGGGCGCGGGCGGGTCGTGGCGGCCGGTGCGCGCGCCGACGGCGGGGCGGACGGGCAGCCGGAGGTGGCGTCGGACGGCCGACCGGCCGAGCCCGACCCGTCGGAGCAGGACGCCGAGCCGCGCCGCCTGACCATCGCCGAGCGACGCGCCGCCGAGCTGCGCGCCGCCAGTGCCACTGCTCACCGGAAGGACGTCTGATGGCCGCCTCGCGGATGTCCCAGTGGGGCAACGACCTCTACACGGGCAAGCGCTCGTACGCCATCGTGGGCCACCGCCGGCGCTGGTACTACGTGTCGGCCGCGTTGCTGACCCTCTCGGTGCTCCTGCTGGTCGTGCGCGGCCTCAACCCGAGCATCGACTTCAGCGGCGGCGCCGAGTTCACGCTGTCCGGGGTGTCCGACACCTCCCAGCAGCCGGCGGTGGACGCCATCACGGCGATCGCGCCGGACTCCGTGCCCCGCGTCGCCGTGATCGGCACGTCCACGCTCCAGGTCCAGACCGGGACGCTGGACGACGCCCAGGTGCGCCAGGCCGCCGACGCCCTCGCCGCGGCCTACTCGATCCCCGTCGCCGACGTCTCTTCGTCGTTCGTCGGTCCCAACTGGGGCAGCGACGTGACGGGCAAGGCGCTGCGGGGTCTCATCGTCTTCCTCGTCCTCGTGACCCTCGTCATGACCGTCTACTTCCGGGCCTGGCGGATGGCCGTGGCGGCGCTGGTCGCGCTGCTGCACGACCTCGTCATCACCGTGGGCCTGTACGCCGGCGTCGGCTGGGAGGTCAGCCCCGCAACGGTGATCGGCTTCCTCACGATCCTCGGGTACTCGATCTACGACACGGTCGTGGTGTTCGACAAGGTCCGCGAGAACACCGCCAAGACGCTCGAGCAGAAGCGCTACACGCACGCCGAGATGGCCAACCTCGCGGTGAACCAGACGCTGGTGCGCTCGATCAACACCTCGGTCGTCGCGCTGCTCCCGGTCTCCGGCATCCTGTTCATCGGTGCCTTCCTGCTCGGCGCCGGCACGCTGCGCGACATCGCCCTGGCGCTGTTCATCGGCATGATCGTCGGCACGTTCTCCTCGATCTTCATCGCCACACCGGTGGCCGTGACCCTGCGGGAGCGCGAGCCTGCGATCAAGGCGCACACCGAGATGGTCCTCGCCGCCCGCCAGGCGGCCACGGGCAGCACGGGCACGCCGCTCGAGCCGGTGCGCGTCGGAGCCAGCGTCCCCGGGGTGCACCTCGGCACGGCGGCCCAGCCCAAGCGTCGCAAGCCGAACCGGCCCGCCGGGCGCAAGCCGTGAGCACCTCGCTCGCCGAGCGGGCGGCGGGGTTCATCCACGACGTCCCGGACTACCCGAGCCCTGGCGTGCTGTTCAAGGACATCACCCCGCTGCTGGCGAACGGTCCGATGTTCGCCGAGGTCGTCGCGCACCTCGCGGCCCGGGCGCCCGAGGTCGACGTCGTCGTCGGGATGGAGGCGCGCGGGTTCATCCTCGGCGCGCCGGTCGCGGTGGCCCTCGGAGCGGGGTTCGTCCCCGTGCGCAAGGAGGGCAAGCTGCCGCGAGCCACGCTCGCCGGCGCCTATGACCTCGAGTACGGCAGCGCCGTGCTCGAGGTGCACGCCGACACGTTCGCGCCAGGGAGCCGGGTGCTCATCGTCGATGACGTGCTGGCCACCGGCGGCACCGCCGCGGCGACGGTCGAGCTGCTCGAGCGTGCCGGAGCCGTGGTCCTGGGGCTGGCCTTCCTCATGGAGCTGACGTTCCTCGAGGGTCGCTCCCGGCTGGCCGGCCGCGACCTGGACGTGCTGCTCACCTACTGACCCCGGCGCCGGGGACGGGCCCCGGCCGGCAGCCCCTCTAGACTCGACCCACCGGTCGGCGAGGGGAGGGCAGATGAGCGAGGAGAAGGCTGCGGCCGAGCCCTTCGTGACGCCCCCCGTCCGCGCCGTGGGCGCCCCGCCACCGCCGACCGACGAGGACCTGCGGCGCGAGCTCACCCCGCCCACCGGTGTCGCACGCACCACCGGACCGGTCCCCGTGGCGCCGGAGCCGCCGGCGTCGGGCAGCAAGGTCCGCTCGCGCCTCGTCCGCTTCGGCAGCCGCACACCGGTGGTCTCCCCGGCGCTCGAGCCGCTGCTGGTGGCCGTGCGGGCGAACCATCCCAAGGCGGACCTGTCCGTCCTGGAACGTGCCTACGCGACCGCGGAGCGGGCCCACCGCGGCCAGATGCGCCGCAGCGGCGATCCGTACATCACGCACCCCGTGGCCGTCGCGACCATCCTCGCCGACCTCGGGATGACGCCGCCGACCCTCGCGGCCGCCCTGCTGCACGACACGGTCGAGGACACCGACTACTCCCTGGACGCCCTGCGGGCGGACTTCGGGGAGGAGATCGCCATGCTCGTCGACGGGGTGACCAAGCTCGACAAGGTCGTCTACGGCGACGCGGCTCAGGCCGAGACCGTGCGCAAGATGGTCGTCGCGATGTCCCGCGACATCCGGGTGCTCGTCATCAAGCTCGCCGACCGCCTGCACAACGCCCGGACCTGGCGCTTCGTCCCCGCAGCCTCGGCCGAGCGCAAGGCGCGCGAGACCCTGGAGATCTACGCGCCGCTGGCGCACCGGCTCGGGATGAACACCATCAAGTGGGAGCTCGAGGACCTGTCCTTCTCGACGCTGTACCCCAAGGTGTACGAGGAGATCGTGCACCTCGTCGCCGAGCGGGCGCCGGCCCGCGACGAGTACCTGGCCGTGGTCCGCGACCTCGTGACGGCCGACCTGCGTGCGGTGAAGATCCGCTGCTCGGTGACCGGCCGGCCCAAGCACTACTACTCGATCTACCAGAAGATGATCGTGCGCGGCCGCGACTTCTCCGACATCCACGACCTCGTGGGCGTGCGGGTCCTCGTGGACACGGTCCGGGACTGCTACGCGGCGCTCGGCGCGATGCACGCTCGGTGGAACCCGGTGCCCGGCCGGTTCAAGGACTACATCGCGATGCCCAAGTTCAACATGTACCAGTCGCTGCACACGACGGTCATCGGTCCCGGCGGCAAGCCCGTGGAGATCCAGATCCGCACGCACGAGATGCACCGGCGGGCCGAGTACGGCGTGGCGGCCCACTGGAAGTACAAGGAGACCGCCAAGGCGCAGGGCGGCGCCGTCGACGCGGTGAGCGACATGGCGTGGCTGCGTCAGCTGGTCGACTGGCAGCGTGAGACGGCTGACCCGTCGGAGTTCCTCGACTCGCTGCGCTTCGAGATCCGCGGCGTGGAGGTCTTCGTCTTCACGCCGAAGGGCGACGTCATGGCGCTGCCTGCCGGCTCGACCCCGGTGGACTTCGCCTACGCGGTGCACACCGAGGTCGGGCACCGGACGATGGGTGCCCGGGTCAACGGGCGCCTGGTGCCGCTGGACTCGGTGCTGGACAACGGTGACGTCGTCGAGGTGCTCACCTCCCGGGCGGAGACCGCGGGTCCCAGCCGGGACTGGATGACCTTCGTCAAGAGCCCCCGCGCGCGCAACAAGATCCGGCAGTGGTTCTCCAAGGAGCGCCGCGAGGAGGCCATCGAGCACGGCAAGGACGCCCTGGCCAAGGCGATGCGCAAGCAGAACCTGCCCATCCAGCGTCTGCTGTCGCACGAGGCGCTCGTCACGCTCGCCAACGAGATGCGTCACGCGGACGTGTCCGCCCTCTATGCGGCGATCGGTGAGGGCCAGCTCGCCGCCTCGACGGTGGTCCAGCGGCTGGTGCAGTCGATCGGCGGCGAGTCCAGCGCCGAGGAGGACATCGCCGAGGTCACGCGCCCCGGCAACACCTCACGCCGCAGCCGGACCGGCGACGCCGGCGTTGCCGTCAAGGGCGTCAGCGACGTCTGGGCCAAGCTCGCCAAGTGCTGCACTCCCGTCCCGGGCGACGAGATCGTCGGGTTCGTCACGCGCGGTACCGGCGTCAGCGTGCACCGTTCCGACTGCGCCAACGTCGAGGCCCTGCGTGCCCAGCCCGAGCGGATGGTCGAGGTCGAGTGGGACTCGGGGGCGAGCACGCTGTTCCTCGTCCAGATCCAGGTGGAGGCGCTCGACCGCAGCCGGCTGCTCTCGGACGTCACCCGCGTGCTGTCCGACCACCACGTCAACATCCTCTCGGCGTCGGTCTCCACCTCACGCGACCGCGTGGCGCTGTCGAAGTTCATCTTCGAGATGGCCGAACCCGGGCACCTGCACTCGGTGCTCTCCGCGGTGCGCAAGGTCGACGGCGTCTTCGACGTCTACCGGATCACCGGCTCGAAGGTCGCGGACCTGCCGGGCGCGCACGCCTGACGGACCGCCCCCCCGGGCATGGTTGTGGGCCCGATCTGTCCCCGCACGCCGCAGGCCCGGAGCGTCCTGCTGTGCCCCGGGCCCGCGTGCGTCGTGCCCAGCGCCTAGCGTGACTCGTCTGCGGCGCGCTGCACCTGCTCCAGCCACGCCCGCCGCGCCTCGAGCGCCGCGGTGGCCTCGGCGATCTTGCGGGCGTTCTTGGCGGCGGTGGCGGCGGCCAGGTCTGCCTCGAGGCCGGCGATGGCCGACTGCAGCTGGGCCAGGGCGCCCTCGGCCCGCGCGCGGGTCTCGGGGTTGGACCGCTGCCACTGTGCCTGGTCGGCCTCGCGGACGGCGGTCTCCACCGCGCGCAGCCGGCCCTCGACGCGCTGCATGTCGGCGCGCGGCACCTTGCCGGCCGACTCCCAGCGCTCCTGGATGTCGCGCAGGCTCGCCTTGGCCGCCGGGAGGTCCTTGACGGGCACCAGACGCTCCGCGGCCTCGAGCAGCGCGAGCTTGACCTCGAGGTTGGCCGTGTACTCCGCGTCCGTCTGCTTGTTGGCCGCGTCGCGCGCTGCGAAGAACTGGTCCTGGGCGCCGCGGAACTTGGCCCACAGGGCGTCGTCGTCCTTGCGGCTGGCCCGGCCGGCGGACTTCCACTCCTCCATGAGGTCGCGGAAGGCCGTCGAGGTCACGGCCCAGTCGGTGCTCGCGGCAAGGGCCTCCGCACGTGCGACGAGCGCAGCCTTGGCCGTCTTGGCCTGCGCGTTGTTCTTCTCCAGGTCGGCGAAGTGCCGACGGCGCTCGCGGTCGAACGCCGATCGCGCGTGGCTGAACCGCTTCCACAGCGCGTCCTCGGATCCGCGGTCCACCCGGGGTCCGTGACGCTGGGCGTCCTTCCACTGCTCGAGCAGCGTGGCGAGCCGCTCGCCGGCCGGTCGCCACTGGACCTTGGACGGGTCGGTCGCGGCCAGGGCCTCGGCCTCCTCGACGAGGGCGGTGCGGGCCGCGAGGGCCACCAGTTTGGCGGCGGCGCGCTCCGCATCAGCGGCAGCCCGGCGCTCCTCGGCGACCGAGCGCAGGGCGCCGAGACGCACGCGCAGGTTGTCCAGGTCGCCGACGGCCGCCGGGGCGGCGAGCTCCTCGGTGAGCAGGGCCAACGTCGCCTCGATCTCCTTGACCGGGAGGTCGGTGGCCACCCGGGCCTCGATGAGCAGCACCTTGGCGTGCAGGTCGGCGAACCTACGCACGTAGAACGCCAGCGCGTCGTTCGCGTCCGCGCCGGGGTACTGCCCGACGGCGCGCTCCCCGGCCTCCTCGCGGACCCAGACGGTGCCGTCGTCGTCCACCCGACCCCAGCGCGCGGCCTCGGCGGCCTCCGCGGGCGTGAGGCTGACCGGGCTGATGACGGGAGCCGGGGCGGCCGTCGGTGCGACCGGGCGGATGCCGGGGCTGGGCGGGCGCGGCATCGGGCGCGGCGTCGGGTGCGGGCGGGGGGACGGCGTCGGGACGGGGACGTCGACCGGTGCCGCGGGTACGGGCTCGGTCTCCACGACGGGCTCGGTCTCCACGACGGGCTCGGTCTCCACGA
>NZ_DAORSQ010000017.1:25450-30427 GCF_035443605.1 Actinotalea sp.
GGTCTCCACGACGGGCTCGGTCTCCACGACGGGCTCGGTCTCCACGACGGGCTCGGTCTCCACGACGGGCTCGACGATCTCGAGCACCTCGACGGTCTCCACGAGGACCTCGCCGTCCGCGGTCTCGACCACCTCCACGGTCTCGACGACCACCTCGACGACCTCGATCGGTGCCTCCTCATCGGTCACCTCCGGCGCGGGCTCCGCCGGGACCTGCTCTGCGGCGACCTGCTCGGCGGGGACGTCCACGACGTCGACCTCGTCGACCTGGTCGGGGGTCGGCTCCTGGGTGCTCACTGGGTCTCCACTCCCTCGATCGTCACGTCGACGGCCGGCGTGTACTCCGTGCCCTCGACGATCCCTGCGGCCGCGACCGCGTCCAGCACGTCCATCCCGGAGGTGATCGTGCCCATGACGGTGTATCCGCCGGCTGCGTCCGCGGGGATCGCGGAGTCGGCGTACACCAGGAAGAACTGGCTCCCGTTGCCCGACGCGTTGTCGGCGGGACGGGCCATCGCCACCGTACCGGCGGGGTAGACGCCGTCGGTCGGTGCGTTCTCGATCGGCCCGAACGTGTAGCCGGGTCCGCCGGTGCCGGTACCCGTCGGGTCCCCGCACTGCAGCACGTAGATGCCCTCGAGGGTCAGCCGGTGGCAGCTGGTCCCGTCGAAGAAGCCCTCCTGGGCCAGCGTGACGAAGGACGCGACGGCCTGCGGTGCCGCGGCCCCGTCGAGCTCGAGCGTCAGGTCACCGGCGGTGGTGGTCAGCGCGGCGGTCCACGTGCGGCCCTCGGCGAGCGCGGGGTCGGGGACGACGCGCGTCACGGCCGGGGTCTCGGCTGCCGCGTCGGACGCGGCCTCGACCGTGCCGTCGCCGCGCGTCGCCTCCAGGACAAGGAACACCACGGCGACCAGCGTCAGCACGCCCAGCACCGCACCCGCGACGACGCGCTGGCGGCGCTTGCGTGCCCGCACGGCCGCCTGGTGGGCGGCCCACTTCTCGTGCCGCTTGCGCGCGTACTCGCGCTCGCGCTGTCTCGTGGACACCTGGACTCCTGTCTCACCCGGCGCGCCTGCGCGCCCGTCAGCTCTGCTCGTTCGCCGCCGGAGCACCGGCGGGCCTCGCACAGTCTAGGGAAGCGCGGCGGGGCAGGCGACGCACGGCCGTCCCCGGGGGTCACGGTCCGGTCTCGGCGGCGGTGCGGTGCGCGGCTAGGCTCTCGGGGTGATCCTCCGGACCGTCGTGGCCCCCCTCCTCGGTGCGACCTGCTCCGTGCTCGTCGACGACGCCGGCCGATGCGTGGTCGTCGACCCCGGCGGCGGCGTGGCGGCCGAGGTGCTGGCCCTCGTCGCGGCCGAGGGCTGGACCCCGCTGGCGATGCTCGCCACGCACGGCCACGTGGACCACACCTGGTCGGCGGCCGAGCTGGGCGATGCCTGGGACGTCCCGCTGCACCTGCACGCGGACGACGAGTACCGCCTCGACGCCCCGTTCGCCACCCTCGGCCCGCTCGGCCCGCAGCTCGGTGCGATGTCCGGCCTCGCCGAGCCCCTGCGCCCCGCGCGCGTCGAGACCTTCTCGGCGGGGCCGGACGGCACGGCGGCGCTGCGCCTCGGCTCCGAACGGGCCGGCTGGATCGAGCTCACGGCCCTGCACGTGCCCGGGCACACGCAGGGTTCGACGGTCTACCTCGTCGACGCCCCGGCGCCGACGGCCCTGACCGGGGACGTGCTGTTCGCCGGGACGATCGGCCGGACGGACCTGCCCGGCGGCGACCAGCGCTCGATGATGATCAGCCTCACCCGGCTCGCCCGCCTCGCGCCGGGCACGATCGTGGTTCCCGGGCACGGCCCGTCCTCCACGATCGCCGACGAGCTCGCCACCAACCCGTACCTGCGCGCGGCGCGCTGAGCCGCGCCACCGGAAGGATCGACCATGGCCCGCCCCACCCCGCTGTCCGGCTTCCCCGAGTGGCTGCCCGCCGGACGGGTCGTCGAGCAGCACGTGCTCGACGTGCTCCGCCGCACCTTCGAGCTGCACGGCTACGCCGGTGTGGAGACGCGCGCCGTCGAGCCGCTCGACCAGCTGCTGCGCAAGGGCGAGACCTCCAAGGAGGTCTACGTGCTGCGCCGCCTGCAGGAGGACCCGGCGGGTGCGGAGGTCGACCGCTCCGGCGCCCTCGGGCTGCACTTCGACCTCACGGTCCCGTTCGCGCGCTACGTGCTGGAGAACGCCGGCCACCTGGCGTTCCCGTTCAAGCGCTACCAGATCCAGAAGGTGTGGCGCGGCGAGCGGCCCCAGGACGGCCGGTTCCGCGAGTTCGTCCAGGCCGACATCGACGTCGTCGGCCTGGGCGAGCTCCCGTACCACTACGAGGTCGAGGTGCCTCTGGTCATCGCCGAGGCGTTCGCCGCACTCGCCGCGGTGGGGATGCCGCCCGTCCAGGTGCTCGTCAACAACCGCAAGGTCGTCGAGGGGTTCGCGAGCGGTCTGGGGCTCACCGACGTCGACGCGGTGCTGCGCGCCGTGGACAAGCTGGAGAAGGTGGGTGCGGCCGGGGTCGCGGCGCTGCTCGCGGCGGAGGCGGGCGCGGACGCCGCGCAGGCCGCCGCCGTCCTCGAGCTGGCCGCCGTGCGCGGCGGGGACCTGGGCGTCATCGACCGGGTGCGGGAGCTCGCCCGCCTCCACGGTGCAGAGGACGATCTCCTGGCCCAGGGGCTCGACGAGCTCGCGGCACTCGTCGGGGCGGCCGCGCTGCGCGCGCCGGGCGTGGTCGTCGCGGACCTGCGGATCGCCCGCGGGCTGGACTACTACACGGGCTCCGTCTACGAGACGGTGCTCGTCGGGCACGAGAGCCTCGGCTCCATCTGCTCGGGCGGCCGGTACGACGCGCTGGCTGCCGACGGAGCCACCACCTACCCGGGGGTCGGGATCTCCGTGGGCGTCACGCGCCTCGTCTCGCGACTGCTGTCCGCGGGCCTGGTCACGGCGACCCGCAGCGTGCCCAGCGCCGTGCTCGTCGCCGTCGCCGCCGAGCAGGACCGCCCGGCGTCGGACGCCATCGCGGCCGCCCTGCGTGCCCGAGGCATCCCGGTGGAGGTCGCGCCGTCGGCCGCGAAGTTCGGCAAGCAGATCCGGCACGCCGACCGGCGCGGCATCCCGTACGTCTGGTTCCCGGGCGCGGTGGACGACGACGGCGTCCGGGCGCCGGGGCAGGTCAAGGACATCCGCTCGGGCGAGCAGGTCGACGCCGACCCCGCGGCGTGGGCGCCGTCCGACGAGGACCGGTGGCCGCGCGCCGTGGCGGCGATGGACGTCGCGGGCGGGGCCACGCGCTGACGCGGGCTCAGGCGGCTCCGTGGCAGGCCGGGTGGGCGGGGGAGCGACCCGGGGCTTAAGGTGACGCCGTGTCATCTCCCGAGCTGAACGCCGCCCCTCCCGCACGCGAGCTGGGCTGGACGCCGATGATCTTCATCGGCCTCGGCCTGGCGCTCATCGTCATGGACGCGACGATCATCAACGTCTCGTTGCCGTCGATCATCGCCGACCTCGAGATCACGTCCGTCGACGCCGAGTGGATCGGCGCGATCTACGCACTGGTCTTCGCGGCCCTGCTCATCATCTTCGGTCGCCTGGGGGACCGGTACGGCCGGCGCAAGGTCTTCCTGCTCGGGGCGATGGTGTTCACCGTGGCGAGCCTCGTCGCGGCCGTCGCCCCCACCGGACAGGCCCTCATCGCGGCGCGAGCCCTGCAGGGCGTCGGCGGCGCGATGATGTCGCCCACCTCGCTCGCCCTGGTCAACGCTCTCTACCGGGGCCGGCGGCGCACCATCGCCTTCGCGATCTACGGCTCCCTCATCGGCGGCATGGCGGCGATCGGCCCGCTGCTCGGTGGCTTCCTCACCACCTACGCCTCGTGGCGCTGGGCCTTCGGCATCAACCTCCCGCTCGCCGCCGCGATCATCATCGGCGGTCTGCGGGTGGTCCCCGAGTCCCGCGAGGACCACCCCGAGCCCGGGACGGACGTCGTGGGCGCCGTCGCCTCCGCGCTGGGGATCGGCGCGCTCGTGTTCGCGCTCATCGAGGGCCGCAGCTACGGGTGGTGGACCGCCCAGGTCGACGGCAGCCTGCTCGGTGTCTCCTGGCATGCGGGCGGTCCCTCGCCCGTTGCCGTGGCGCTCGTCGTCTCCGCCGTCGCCATCGGGACCCTGACGTGGGTCGAGCAGGCGCGTGTGCGGGCCGGCCGCGTGGTGCTCATCGACCTGTCGCTCTTCCGGATCCGCTCGTTCGGCCTCGGCTCGATGGCGGCCCTCATCGTCTCGATGGGGGAGTTCGGGGTGCTCTTCTCCTTCCCTCTCTTCCTGCAGTCGGCGCTCGGGTACACCGCGCTGGGCGCCGGTGCGCTGCTCGCCTCGCTCGCCCTCGGCTCGTTCCTCTCGGCGCCGACGACGGCCCGGCTCGCCGCGCGCATCGGCACGCGCAACGTCGCCCGGCTCGGCATGGGGCTCGAGGCGATCGGCATCCTCGGCCTCGGGCTGGTGGTGACGGCGCAGGTCAGCGCGGCCGCGATGGTGGGCTGGCTCGTCGTCTACGGCATCGGCGTGGGGTACGCCTCGGCGCAGCTCACCGGGCTCATCCTCGCGGACGTGCCCGTGCGGCAGAGCGGTCAGGCGTCGGGCACGCAGTCGACCGCCCGCCAGATCGGCTCTGCGCTGGGCACCGCCGTGCTGGGCACGGTGCTGTTCGTCGGCCTGGCGCACGACACCGAGACCCGGGTGGCGCAGGTGCCCGGCGTCGACGCGGCGCAGGCTGCCGAGGTCGCGCGGCTCGTCGAGGAGTCCGCGGGGACGGCGATCCCCGGCATCGCGGCCCAGCCCGGCGGCGAGCCCGTCGCCGAGGCAGCGCGCGCGGCGTTCGCCGACGCTCTGCGCCGCACCGCCATCGTGGGCGCGGGCTTCGTCACGCTCGGCCTCGTCG